>JAIDVA010000049.1 GCA_029059925.1 Eubacterium sp.
GCTTTCTATGTTACCATACAAAAAAGAGGTAATATTATGACAAACTTTACAGGTAAAATGAACAAATACTTCCATCTTATGCGCTCAGCTCGCATGGGATATATTTGTTGTGTTCATCTTTGGTAAAGTGCTGCATTCTATATTCGTTTATTCAGCCACTGATGAGCAATCATCAGTGGCATTTTTATTTTTTAGGAGGGAAACAGTATGTTAAACCACAAGGGCACACAGGAAATCAGAACAGAGAGATTAGTATTGAGAGCAGTAAGAGCAGATGACTACAAGGATATGTATGAATATATGAGCATAGAAAAAATGTCAAGATACGTAACGTGGAAACGGCACAAAAATGAGAATGTTACCAAGGAGCTTTGCAAAATGTGGGTAAACCAGTATTCAGATGAAAGGTACAACTGGGCAATCACACTTGACGGCAAAGCCGTAGGAAATATTGATGTAATCAAAATATACGGCACTACTGCTTATATGGGCTGGCAAATAAGCCCCGAGCATTGGAACAAGGGTATGGTTACAGAGGCTGCCAAAGCAGTTTTTGATTTTCTGTTTTCTCAAATCGACATTGAAGCAATAGAGGCATGTCATATAGATGAAAATATCGCCTCAGGCAGAGTAATGCAAAAAACAGGTATGAGACCTATACCCACAGAAGAATCAGTGTATTATAAATTAAATAACACCTGTGAAATGAACGGCATGCCTGTAATCAGTTACAAATTAACAAGGGAGGAATGGCTGTGTCAGAATACTCAATAGAGCAGATTGGTATCGATGAATACCACAAATGCAATAACATATGGGATATGAAAAAATGCCCTTTTACAGAACAATTTAAAGAGCAAATTATCAATGGTGACAGATTTGTATTCATTTACAAAATGAATAACGAATTTATCGGCGAAGGAAATCTAGTGATAAATGTTGATGACAGTGATTACTTTATCCCGAATCAAAGAATTTATGTGTCAAGAATGATTGTAAAGAAAGAATATCGAAATCAGGGAATCGGTAAAATTATTCTTGACTATTTAACTGAACAGGCAAAGAAAATGGGATATAAGGAAATGGCTTTGGGTGTTGACATTGACAACTGCAATGCCCTGCAGCTTTATAGAAAAAACGGCTTTGATACGCTGATTGCCGAGTGTGAGGATGAATATGGTAAATTCTATAAACTGTTAAAAGCACTATGAAAGTAGAATCAAAATGAAACTATTACTAATATTCGATGATACTGCTGTCGGCAAAATAACCGGAGAATAACATCACACCGAATCATATCAAAACGTGTCAACACAATGTTGTGGGCATCGGTCTCTACGATTGTTTGCCGGCACTTACGAATATAAACATTAATTTGAATTTTAACTCCGCACAAAAAGTCAGGAAATTTTAGTTTTATTATGCTATTATTTCATTGAGGTGAATACTATGCAGAATTTTTCAATTGACAAATGGCTGAGTAACTATATGGTTTTAATAAGAAAAAGCTTTGCTGACAGGGTTAAATTTATCGGTATTCAGGGCAGTTATGCCAGAGGCGAGGCAACACAAAGCAGTGATATTGATGCTGTACTTTTGCTTGATGATTTTTCATATGAAGATATAAAGAAATATGATCATGTAATTTCTGCATTGGATTACAGAGATAAAATCTGCGGTTTTATTTCAGGCATAGATGA
>JAIDVA010000005.1 GCA_029059925.1 Eubacterium sp.
ATATAATCTATACATCTTCTTATATGCGGTGAGAATTTCATTCTCGATTTTTCATCAGCAACAGAATTTGTCAGCTCCATAACTGCATGTACCAATGCACCCATAATTTTATCAGGTGATTTAAGTGCATCAATTTTTCGGATAAACATATCTGAAAAGCTGTAGGCATCATTTTCATTCAAACCGCCCTCGATAGCGTAGCGTGTTGCAAGCGTAATGGTGCTGACAGCCATATATCTGTACTGATTCAGACTATCCGACGACATTTCACCCACACCAATCGTATTGCTGAAAAGCTTAAGCTCACCAATCAGCTTTTGGACATCACCCTGTGATATGCAGGTTAAAAGACGCTTTTCCGCCTTATATGACAAATGCGTTTCGCTCACACCAAGCTGAGAACTAAGTGACTTAGTAATTTCATATGGCAGTATTTTAATATTCAAAAGCTGTGATGTATTCATATAATCACCTCAATTTAAGAATAATTAAAATAAAATTGATTGTCAATCAAATCATTTATTTTGCATAGGAAAAATGTAATTACATAAGAATTCTGATATAACAGATTTTAATTTCTTATTACTAAATCGCTATGTATATTGCCGCAAACCTTCATCATATCATATATATCACAAACAATCCGATATAATTGCTTAGAGGTGTTATCAATGCAATTCAAAATTATTTCATTATCAAATCTGTCCGTTTCATAATAAGATTCAACTAAAATATATAATTGCGTTGCATAATCAACTACATCTGTATATTTTACATAAACATTGTCACAATTTATAAAGAAGGATTGCAAAAGCTCTGAATCAATATCATATTTCCTTTTATTTTTTGACTTTTTCAGCATAATAATTCCTTTCTGAATTAACACTTGAAATAAAACTTATTATGCCGTATAATAGATTTATGGCACATAGGATTTTCCCTTGTGTTTTTCTTGAGACTCTGTACTCTGTTTTGACGGACTGGTGCAGAGTTTTTTTATTTATTGTCAATTTCAGACTTAACCAATTCTATCCCCTTATGAACAACCTCAGCCTTAGAAATATTCAATTTCTCTGAACATTCTGTCAATATATCATAAGTTTTAGAAGATAAGCGAATTTCAAAGCGCTTGTCTTTTTTTTCATCAGTCGGTCTACCTATTGCGGACATTGATTCACCTCCAATTATGTCCGTACATATATTATAGTACGTATACGTACAAAAGTCAATTCTTTTTTTGGGCGGATTTTATATCCGCCCTTTGTTAATTGTAAAATTACGCAAAATATGATTTAAGCTCTTTCATTTTATCGGGTATTTCAATTGCCTGTGGGCAATGGTTTGCGCATTTACCGCAGGCAATGCACTTATCTGCCTTAACCTCGATTGTTTTGTAAAGTTCCCTGCCCTCTTCAATGGAAAGGTCACCCGATTTTATTTTATTATAAGCAGCAAATATTGAGCTGATTTTAACACCCTTGGGGCAATCACTGCAATAATCACAGCCGGTGCATGGTATAACCTCACTTTTATTAATCATTGCTGCTGCATTTTCACAGATTTTCATTTCTCTTTCATTAAATGGAACAAAATCTGTTAATGTACCAAGGTTATCAAGCATCTGTTCCGGTGAATTCATACCGCTGAGAATTGTCAAAACATTGTCGTGGCTTGCAACAAAGCCCATCGCCCAGGATGCAATACTGTTTTTCGGTCTTGCATTTTTAAACATTTTTTCAATATCAGGTGTGGCCTCAGCAAGCTTGCCGCCGCGTACCGGCTCCATAACGATCACAGGAATGCCAGCCTGTGTCAAAATTTCATATTGTGTTTTTGCATCCTGATTTTTCCAATCAAGATAATTCATCTGAATCTGTGCAAAATCCCAATGATGTGCTGCAACGATATTCCTTAAGTCTTCAATCGTACCATGGAAGGAAAAACCGATATTTTTAATTTTGCCTTGCTTTTGTTTTTCAAGCACAAAATCATAAGCACCAAACTCTTCACACTTTTCAAAATTCTCCTTATTCAAAGAATGAAGAAGGTAAAAATCAAAATAGTCATGACCCGTCCTTTCAAGCTGCTTTTTGAAAATCTTTTCCATATCGGATTTCTTAGGGCACATCCAGATTGGCAATTTGTCTGCAAGGAAATAGCTCTCTCTCGGATATTTTTTCAAAGCAGTACCGATAAACTTTTCGCTTTTGCCCACGTGATACATATAAGCAGTATCAAAATAATTAACACCATTTTCATAGGCAAGATCAACAAGTGCCTGACCTTTTTTGTAATCAATCAGCGGGTTCGCTTCACGCTTGATTGCTGTTTTACAGGGCAAACGCATCGCACCCAAGCCTAAAAGTGAAATCTCTGTGTCTTTGAATTTTCTTTTATCAACCATAGCTATCATTCCTTTGTCCAGGTAACACCCTGAGGCGTATCCTTTAAAATAATACCTCTTGCTTTTAAATCATGACGAATTTTATCGGCAGTTGCCCAATCCTTATCTGCTCTCGCCTGCTGACGCTGTGCAATAAGCTCTTCAATTTCAGCATCAAGGTCATTTGACTTTCTGTTGTAAAGAATGCCCAGAACGCCGCACAGCTCGTCAAATACTGCTGCCGCTGTCTCGCACACATTCTTTGAAACATCTTTATCAAGAATTCTTGTGTTAATATCTTTAACAAGCTCAAATACTGCTGAAATACCGTCTGCTGTATTGAGGTCATCATCCATAGCAGTGATAAACTGCTCTCTGCGGCTGTTTAACTGGTTGATAAGCTCATTATCATCATTCATATCTTTCGCATTTTTAAGTGCGAAATCAAGGCTCTCACGGCAGGTATAAAGTCTGTCAAGTGCAGACTTGCACTGCTCGATTATATCAAGGTTATAGTTAATAGGTGAACGATAGTGAGATGATATGAGGAAATAACGAATTACCTCATATCCGTATACATCGGCAATTTCACGAACTGTTTTGAAGTTACCGAGTGACTTGCTCATTTTCACATTATCAACATTGATATAACCATTGTGCATCCAATATTTTGAGAATGTGCAGCCATTTGCACACTCGCTCTGCGCAATTTCATTTTCGTGATGAGGGAAAACCAAATCTTTACCGCCGCAATGAATATCAATTGTATTGCCAAGATAACGTCTGTTCATAGCAGAACACTCAATATGCCAGCCTGGTCTGCCCTTGCCCCAAGGTGATTCCCAATAAGGCTCACCCTCTTTTGCAGCCTTCCATAATGCAAAGTCGAGCGGATCTTCCTTCTTCTCTCCGATTGCTATTCTTGCACCTGACTGCAAATCCTCTATCGGCTGATGGCTGAGCTTGCCATACTCCTTGAATTTAAGGGTTCTGAAATAAACATCACCGTCAACAGCATAGGCATAGCCCTTTTCCTCAAGTGTTTTGATGATATCAATAATCTCATCAATATTTTCTGTTGCTTTTGGATGAACTGTTGCATCCTTAAAGTTCAGACCGTGAGCATCAGTCCAGAATTCTTCAATGTACTTTTTTGAAACTTCCTCAAAGGTAATTCCCTCTTCATTTGCTCTTTTAATGATTTTATCGTCAACGTCAGTGAAGTTCTGAACAAATTTAACATTCATGCCGCGGTATTCCATATATCTTCTCAAAACATCGAATACACACAGCGGTCTCGCATTACCGATATGAATAAAATTATATACGGTAGGACCACAAGCATAAATCTTTACCTCGTTTGGATCAACAGGTACAAACTCTTCCTTCTGACGTGTCATTGTGTTATAAATTCTCATTTCAAAGACTCCTTTAAAATTTTGATTTCTTCTTCTAATTCTTTAATCCTCTGCTGATTATTGCGGATTGCATTCATAACAGGATCCGGAATATTAATCTGATCAAGATCATCTACTCTTTCACCGTCAATTCTTACAACCTCACCTGGAACACCCACTACAGTACAGTTAGGCTCAACATCCTTAACAACAACTGCACCTGCGGCCACTTTGGCATTCCTGCCGATTGTAATAGGACCAAGCACCTTAGCACCTGAACCAATCATGACTCCGCTTTCGATTGTAGGATGACGCTTGCCGATATCCTTACCTGTACCACCGAGCGTAACTCCCTGATAAATCATTACATCATCGCCGATTTCCGTTGTTTCACCGATAACAATACCGCTGCCGTGGTCTATACAAACACGCCTTCCGATTGTTGCACCCGGATGAATTTCTATTCCTGTTCTGTGGGCGCTTCTTTGGCTTATATAACGAGCAATGAAAGGCATATTGTGACGCAAAAACCAGTTTGCTTTCTTATGACTTCTAAGTGCTTTAAAGCCCGGATAAAGCAAAATTATTTCAATAGGACTTCTTGCTGCAGGATCGTGCTCCATAAAGCTTTTTATATCTTCCCTGTACGAGTCAAACATTTTGTCAGTCCCCTTTCTGAAATAGTCTATAAAAAATAACTGCCCCTGTCATACGACAGAGGCAATGTAATACTGCGGTTCCACTCTTGTTTATACTTAGCTGCTATAATAACAGCTTCAGCCTTTAACGGTGCCGACCGACTTGGAATAATAAGAACTAAGCCCTTTCCTCCAAGCAACTCAAGAGTGCATTTGGGCAGATCTGCAATACGGATTTCACAGCAAATAATCCGCTCTCTGAAATGCAGGCAACTGCTTACTTTTCTCTGTCACAGTTTTTTTACTATCAATAATATTATATCTGATTTTTATATTTTTGCAACTATTATTTTGTTTTAATAAGATGCCAGCCGTCTTTAGCATAAATAATTCCGCTTAAAACAGTTATAACCGATACAACCCAGAATGCAACTGTACAATAAATATTCAGCCAAGGTGTTGTCATATCAATATTAGCACTACCCTCTCCTATCGCAAGGAGAAGGAAGGTCATACCTGTAGTTGCCATCTGTAAAAAGGTTTTGCATTTGCCAAAGCCGTTTGCCGCAATAACCTCACCTGTTGTCGCAGCAGCCATTCGAATACCTGCAACAAGAAATTCACGCGCAAGCATAAGCATAATACAAATATCAGTGTGCCATCCCATATTTACAAAAATAAGATATGCAGCAAAAACAAGACTCTTATCTGAAAGCGGATCCATAAGCTTGCCGAAATCGGTAACAAGTCCCTGCTTTCTCGCAATAATACCGTCAACCTTATCACTCATACAAGCAACAAAATAAACAATAAGTGCTGCAACCCAATGATATTTGAAATCAATATAGGCAAATGCCATTAAAAAAGGAATACAGCAAAATCTGAAAACCGTTATTTTATTTGGTAAATTCATATTTCTTCTCCCACAAGATCATAGCCGTTATAGTCTGTAATTTTTACATTTATAAATTCCCCGACAGAAAGCTGCCGATTTGATTTTATTATAATACCACTGTCGATTTCAGGTGAATCGAGATAAGACCTGCCAAGATAGCAATCGTTATCCTTCCCGTCAATTACAACCTTATAAATATTACCAATTCGCCTTTGATTTGAGCTTTCGGTAATAGAATACTGAATATCGATAAGCACCTCGGCTCTGCGTTTTTTGACATCCTCATCAATCTGATTTTCAAAATCAAATGCAGGCGTATCCTCTTCCGGCGAATATGCAAAGCAACCAAGCTTGTCAAACTCAATATCCTTAATAAATCTGCAAAGCTCCTCAAACTGCTCTTCTGTCTCACCCGGAAAGCCTACCATAAAGGTAGTACGTAACGACAAATCAGGTATTTTATTTTTCATTTTAGTTAAAAGAGTTTTAAGCTCATCATATGACCCCGGACGATTCATTGCTTTGAGGATTTCACCATTGCAATGCTGAAGCGGTATATCAATATATGAGCATATCTTTTTCTCGCAAGCAATAACATCAATCAGCTCATCAGTAACTCTGTCCGGATAGCAATAAAATAATCTGAACCATTCAATACCGTCGATTTTAACAAGTTCTTTAAGAAGTGCCGCCAGCTTATATTCACCATACAGCTTTAAACCATACTTTGTAGTATCCTGTGCAACAAGTATTACTTCTTTAACGCCCTTCGCAGCAAGTTGTTTTGCCTCGGCTATAATGCTCTCCATAGAGCGTTCAATATACCCGCCGCGGATACCCGGTATAGCACAGTAAGAACACTTATTGTCACATCCGTCACTGATTTTTAAATAAGCCCAATGCGGCGGCGTAGAGAGCATTCTGTCACCCTCAAGCAAAAGATACTTCTTGTCGGGGTAAAAACTCGTTTGAACCCCTATGAGCGCCTTCTGGCAAACCTTTACAATATCCTTATCAGCACCTATACCAATAACAGAGTCAACCTCCGGAATTTCCTTAAGAATTTCCTCCTGATATCGTTCAGCAAGACAGCCTGTAACTACTATTGCAGAAATCAAGCCAGCTGTTTTATACTCTGCAACCTCGAGGATAGTTTCAATAGCCTCACGCTTTGCATCTTCAATAAAACCACAGGTGTTTATAATCATAAGGTCACTGTCTTCAATCGACTGTGCAATTTCAAAGCCGCTTCTATTCAGTTTTTCAAGCATAATCTCGCCGTCAACCTGGTTTTTAGGACAGCCGAGTGAAATCATACCAATTTTAAAATTCATTCTCTTCCAACCTGTAAAATGCCGATTTTATATCCGAATAAGAAAAGCCCTTGCGCTGTAAGGCAGCAATAACCTTTTCCTGTCCGTTTTCCTTCTCAAGCTTTGATGAATATTTTTTCTCAATAAGCTCAACTATCGTGTCTGTATTATCAACCTCAAAGCTGTCAAGCACACGTCTTATTATATCACTGTCGACACCACGC
Source organism: Eubacterium sp. (assembly GCA_029059925.1). Lineage (GTDB taxonomy): Bacteria > Bacillota > Clostridia > Oscillospirales > Acutalibacteraceae > Eubacterium_R. The sequence continues at coordinate 6,851 of JAIDVA010000005.1, forward strand.
TTATAACATTCCTGTTTGACATGGTTTGTTGAATACTTTTTGACATTGTAAAGATAATCAACAAGACTTTCACAAAAATGCTCGTCATCAAGATAACCTGCTTCAAGATATCTGTCAATCGCTCTTTGAGCACTAATCTCATCAACATTTCTCAACAGCTTTGTTTTTAATTCTTTAACAGAATGCTCTCGTCTTGAAAGTAAATCGGCACATTTGTTAAGTGCCTTTTTATAGTTTATACCTTCAACAAGCTCCTGCCACTGTTCTTCGTCAATATCCGTTCCATCTGCAATATAATTGTCAAGCCAGAAATTGATATCCGTTGTTATTACATATTCATCATCAAGGAGCAGATGAACCTTGTTTCCTCTGCCCCTCTGGTGTTTAATAATCATTAATCCTCGTCATCCTCAACAGCAATGTCAAGCTTTGCTCTTGCAGCTGCACGTGTTGTCTTTGGTGCAGGAGCACCTGCCTCGTCAGCATCTGTTTTTGCCATAGGTGCTGCTTTTGGTCTGTATTTCTGATTTGAGGTTTCCTGAATTTCTTTCATTTTTTCTTTGATTTTAGCTTCAAGTTCAGCAGCAAAATCAGGGTCATTTTTAATCATGGCCTTAACATTGTCTCTGCCCTGACCAAGTCTCTGGTCACCATAAGAGAACCATGAGCCGCCCTTATGTATAAT
>JAIDVA010000050.1 GCA_029059925.1 Eubacterium sp.
GTCTTCCAAAGCTGGGGTGCATAGCCCACTCGCCCTGAAACACAGCCTCCTCACCAATCATAACACCGCCTAACACGCCGACAACAGTAACATATTCGTCACCTGCATCCACCTCAATCACGGCAAAGCCTGTCGAGTCATTCTGATAGGTTATGTCCTCTATGGTGCCTGTTAAATTTTCAAGCTCTTCTGACATATTTTTCACCACTGAAATTATACCATAAGTGTGAGGCGGTGCAAATCGCCGAACGTTATGATACAATGTTCTCCGAAATATCCAAAATCTGTGATTTTGATGATATTTCGTGAGATTATTATAGCATATTTCATTTCAAAATAAAATACTAATCAATAAAAACTAATATCCATTAAATATAGAAAAATACCATTTGACGAACACAATCATCAAATGGTATTTCTTACATTATAATTACTGCTTAGCACCGTTATCAAACATCTCAAGCACTTTTACACTGACTGCAAAACAATCTGCAAGTCCCTTCAGATTCATATTATCATATGTATCACGTCTTGTGTGATAATAATCCTCTAACTTATGATTAAGACCTGTGATACCTGTTGATCTGAGACCTGCCTGCGCAAAAGCTGCATTATCGGTTGCACCACCGAGAGGTGGAACCCAGCCCTTAATACAAGGGATATCAAGCTCCTTTGCAGCCTCCATAAACAAATCTGAAACATCCTTATCTGCCTTTACTGTACCGTTAAGGTCACGATAATTGGCCATAAGGAACTTAGGATCATGAATTGTATCGTAAGAATAGATAAAGGTAGGAACATCGTCAAACTCACCCTTATGAGCCTCACACCAAGCCTTTGAGCCTCTGAGGCCGGCCTCTTCTGAACCTGAAAGAATAACACCAACCTCGGTATTTTCAAGAGTAATACCCGCATCCTCAAGTGCTTTCATAACTGCAATACCCATATAACAGCCTGAAAGGTTGTCGTTTGCACCATCAACAACTCTCTTTTCATTCCACATCCAATAAAGACCGATGAGGAAAGGAACAAAAATAAGTCCCCAAAGAGCCATTTTGAAAAGTGTTGATGAAGTA
>JAIDVA010000051.1 GCA_029059925.1 Eubacterium sp.
GTCATAACTACATCCCTTGTTGGGAGAGCATAATTACGGATTTCAACAACTGGTTCTTCATAAAACTTCTTCATAATTACCATTCTCCCTTCTTAGAATCTAACCTCTCCAGATACTGGAAGAGTATAAATTGTATTCAGTGAACCATCAGGCATTTCAACAATTGCATATGCAGCATACTTAATATCCATATCACCTGATGCCTTAATATTAATTACGAACTGATTGTCACCGATAAGTCTGGATGCCTTCATACGGTTAACGCCATCCTTGCCAACATTTTCAAGTTTAAGATTTGCAGCCTCATTCTTTGATACAAGGAAGCCGGTCTCAACAAGCTTGTAGTTTTCAGGAATAGCAACTGAACCGATTAATGAGAACTTCTCAGGTGAACCATTAGCACCTGTAATCTCGAATACGTCTTTAACTGCATTTACTGCCGGAGCAAGATCAGGAACAGTAATTGTACCATAATAATCATCATAAATACCAAGAATTTTATTACCCTGTGCATCTACAAGGAAATCCTGCCAATCCGGATTAGCCTCACCTGTATTGGTGGTTGACTCTCTGATAATATTTTCATAATCATCATATGTGAGAGCAGTAATTCCATAATACATACCATCAATATCAGAAGGTGCAAACTCATATGATTCACAAGCATAGAATGAGTAGTCTGTACCATATGCTACGATTCTGTGCTCACCATCCCATGTATCGTCATAATCTCTCATAGAAATTACCCAACAATAAGCATCAGGATTGGAAAGCTTAATAAGTTCATTATATTCAGCAACATACTGAGTATACTCTTCGCCCTGCCATGCATCAAAATTCTCAAAGTAATCTATTGTGAAGGTATCAGCTGTCTGTGCTGTGTAATTAGCAACGATAGTTGTGTCAGCATTTACGGTAATTGTTTCACCGAGCTGAGCGCCGTTTGCAAAACCTGCAAAGTTATAGAAAGCATATGCAGGAAGCTCTTCACTTGTAGGCATAGTAACTGTGCCGTCTGTTGTGTATTTGATAAGGAAAACTCTCTGAGTGCCAAGGTCAGCTACGAATTTAACAGCAAAGCCTTCTCCATCTGATTTAGCGTTAGCTGTTGTGAGTTCTGTATCGCCTTTAACAACAAAGCCGATTGATGTAGCAGTGAGCATATACTTAGCTGCTGTAAAGCCTGCATCGCCTCTTGAAGGAGCATTGTATCTGTATGACCAAGCAACATTTGCAAGCTCTGGGAAGCTTGTATCAATGTCAATTCCCTTATGGAGGTTGCCCTCGCTGTCTGCAACTACAACCTCACCATATTCAGCAGTGCCGATTACAGTACCATTAACCTTAATTTCATAAACTCTTCTGCCGTTGTTCATTGCTTCTCTGATAGCAGCATCAAGCTCTGTCTGATTATCAAAAGTAAGAACAGGAACTGTAACATCATCAATAGCTACAGTAGTTGTATAAGCAAATGATGCGTTATAAGCATCTTCATCCAAAGAAGCCTTTGCAAAAGCCTTTGCTGCATCTTCAGTGAGCTGTGCAGGTACAAGACCATCAATAATAGCTGTTAATTTAGCTGTTTCAGCATCAATATCACTCTGAGCTGTTGCTAAAACATTACCCTTGTCATCTGCTGACATAAAGAAGTAAGCCATAGCCTCAACCTCAGCCTTAATTGCATTAAGAGCAGATAATGAGTAAACAGCTGTAGGAGTATTGATCTTAGTCTTAAGAGCCTCTTTTGCTGCATCAAAGTTAGTGAAATCAGCAAGGTTAAGTGATTCATCATACTGTGCTGTATAGGTCTGCTTAGCAGTTACCTTAGTGTTGAGCAAAGTATCCATATCTACATCAGGAGCCCAACCCTTGAATGTATATCTCCTTGTTGAATCAGCTGAAAGGTAAGAATCAGCTGTTTCGCAAGCATTCTGAACAGCAGCTGTGTAAGCTGTTTTTTCGCCAAACTCTTCTAAGTTACGGTCATCATCAAGATAATAGTTATACAATACATTAACAACTGTTGTCTTGTCTGTACCATCAGCATTCTTAGCTACGAATGTAAGTGGAATTTCAAGAGCATTATAAGCATTCCAAAGCGCAGTATATCTCTGCTGACAAAGACCAACTACACCTGCCATAGCCATATTAGGATCAATTGCCTTGTTAGCCTCTGACAATGCAGAAATGAACTTATCCCATGAATCCTGTGTGAAGTTTACTGAGTAAGGAAGAAGAGCGTTACACTCGTTGATAAGATCAACAAGATATGATACGTCGATTACTGTTACTGCTGACTGGATAAGCTTACCTGCGTAATCGCCGTCAGGAATTGATGTCATATACTGATAGCCACCCCAAGCAGCCTGTGGCTGTGTGTGGAAGAAAGTTGTTGCACCAAAGTAACCATCAAGCATATAGTTCTTTGTGCTTGGCTTTGTATCAGCTGAAAGCGGCTTCTTTTCAGTAGCACCAAGGCTGATTGAAATATCACCTGTAAGTGTGATTGATGCATCACCTTTATTAGCAGGCTGAAGCTCAATTCTACCTGTAAGAGCACTATCGTCACCACCCTGACCCTCAGTTGTTGCGAGAGCAGTTGTAATCAGCGGTGAATTGAAATCAGTGATTTCTGTTCCGTCCGGAGCAGTACCAACTCTTGTTTTTCTGTTGTTGTACTGATTTGATACTACAAAATTAGAAAGAGCAAAGTTTACTGTCTCACCATTTGATACAATATCCTTAGAAAGACAGCCTGCAACTGATTCTCTTTGTGCATCTGTAAGTGATGGGTTTGTATATGGAGGGAACATGTAGTTCTTAGAAACTAATTCCTGTGATTTTACATTAGGGTCAGCATTGATAGTGATACTATCAAGTGCGTTAAGATACTTATCAATATTGTTATCAATATTAATTCTGTACTCAACACTTGCATTACCATAATTAATTACAGCAGCATCGTGAGTTGTTCTCAGAACATATGTTAATTCAGGATAAGTAAAATCTGTATTATATTTGTAAGATGAATTCTTATTGTAGTTAAGAGAAATGGTATCCATAGATGTTATCTTAAGAATATGACCATTCTCTGTATCAAGAAGCGGTGCAGCAAGATTTTTATAGGTAACTGCAACCTTCTCAGCAATAGCTGTGTAATTACTGCGCTGATCAGCATAGTCAGTATTTACTACAAACTTGCCTGATTTGTCAGCTACAATCTCAAACTGAACTGAAAGGTTATCAAGTGAGTCCTTATATTCAGCAGCGGCATTTAAAGCTGATTTGAACTCAGCATAGCCTGAATAATTTTCCTTGCCAGCGGCTGCTTCTTCAAGTGCCATTGCAGTATTGATTGAATACTTGCCCTGAGATGTAGTAACAACAGCATCCGGACTGAATCTTAATGCCTTGATTGCTGATACAATCTGAACTGCATAAGCATCAACTGTGTTCTGATTATGGTCTTCATCATTTAATGCAGAAGCTGCATCCTTGTAAGAATCAGAAGTGCCTGCCTCATTCGGCCAAACTGTTGACTTAGCCTCTTCAATCAGTTCAACAAGAGCTGCTGTTGAATCAGCTGTAAACATATTTGTCCATGACTCATAAGTGTCAATAACAAGCTCAAGAATCTCAGTATCAACTTTAACTTCATTTGTTGCAAGCTTATAATCGGAAAGCTGCTTTGCAACTGTTTCAGCAAGACCCGGAGATGTGTAGTCATAATCAACAACATCATTCATAATCTTCTGAGCCTGTGCCCAAAGAGCAATAAAGCCATTCCAAGAATCCTCTGTGTAACCATTATTAACGCCCTTGTTATATGCAGACATAAGCTTGTTCATTACGCCACGAAGAGCCTCATACTTATCATTGTCTGTTTTTGGCTCATTATATTCTACATCATGGTCAACAACATCTGCAGCTTCATCCATCTTATCTACAAGAGACTGCATATTAGTGATACAAGCTGCATAGCCGTCCTTTGTGCCATTTGCAAAATCAGTGTTAGGATTATAGCTTGTAGCTGCCTTCATTGCATTAAAATACTCTGTAAGACCACCCTCGCTGTAATCAGCAAGCTCTTTACCCTTTACCCAATTGTAGTAAACAGCAATTTTATCAGCAAGTGTTTTGTAGTTGATAACACGGATTGTTGCGTCACCTGTAGTAACAGTATTATCATCTGACGCATCCTGACCTGTGCAGAAATACCAGTTGAGACCGCTATATTCCTGAGAATAATCAGCAGTAGGTGCTTTTACAAGCTGAAGAACGTTTGCGGAATAGTTATTATAACCTTTGGTATAAACATAGATAGTCGTATTAGTTTGAATCTTGCTTAAAAGCATAGCTGTACGATGTTCGGCAGAATTACCGCCGAGAGCGTGGAAGCCTGTTGCTTTGTTATATGATGGTGAATTTGTATTTCTCTCCCACTGCCAATTCCAATCCTGTGTGGTACCATATACCTTAGAGTCATCAGCACTTTTTCGAAGATAATCCGGATTGCTACCGTTATTGTAGATTGTATTATCGGTATATGAGCCGTTGTGCCAATATCCGGTCAGCTGGAAGGAATCGTGGTCTGCAGAGCCATCAGTTGTTGCAGTAGGATATGAAGAATAAACATATCTCTTTTTGCCTTCTGTAAGATAACCACTCATCATAACCGGCATCTTAACATCTGTCTGTCCGTCATAAAGAAGAACAGGATTTGCAGAATATACAACATTACATCTAACTGATTTAACTTCATTAACGCCAAGCTCAGTAGCCTGAGGATAATAAAGTATGTTGCTGTAGCCCTCGCCGGCATACGGTGCCATCTCATCTTCCGTAGAATCAGCAAATGTAGGAACTGCATTACCTGTCATTTTGCCGGTGTAAACAGTCATAGCGTCCATAGCGGCTCTGAGCTGTGAAGCAGCATTCTCGGCAACTGACTTGTCAGCAGTACCGTAAACATAAGCATCAAAAGCTTTCTGAGCATCAACATACTTTGCATATGCTGTTGTAGCATCAGCATAAATAACATCTTCATGGAGTTTTGCTTCGAACTCGTCCATTGCATCATACAAATCTTTTGCATAGCTATCAAGAGCTGATACGTTAAGGTCAGATGAAGACACATCAGCAAATGCTGAAATTGCCATCAACGGAACAGATGTAACAACCATCAATGCAGCAAGAACAACAGACAAAATTCTTTTTGAAAGTTTTGTTTTCATTGAATTAAATTACCTCCTAATTTAGTTTGCCCCGTAATAGTTGAACAACTTTGACGGTGCACAACTTCTGACCAGGGATAAAACCCGAAAGCTGCGTATACCGAAAGTTCCCGTTCAAAATTGAAGGACATTTTTGGGGCAAAATGGGTATAAAATGCCCATAAACCCTATTTATACGAATTAATAATATCATATATAAAATAGGTTGTCAACGCATTTTGTGAAATAAATGACAGGATTTTATTTACAAAATATTTACAAATCTGTTAATAGACAAAAGCAGCAAATTAGGTGTCTTTTATGTATTTTTTTCTTAAAAATTCAACCATTTATGTATACATATTATATACAGGACATTTGAGATATTTAATCTTGATTGGTATATCGTACATTAATTTCTTTTGCTTTAAATTTTTGTATCCTATATCTATTT
>JAIDVA010000052.1 GCA_029059925.1 Eubacterium sp.
ATATATAGGCGATATTTGAAGTTGTACGGGGAACTGTTATGGCTAAATATAAAAGAAATGCGTCAGATAAGCTGAATACTTTGTTTTTCGGTAAGGATCTCAGAGTTACCGACGGAGAGCTTTATACTGAAATTCGGGAGTTTGATTTTTCTTCATATTATCCCGAGGAGAAATACATTTATAAGCAGCAGCTGCCAAGTGAAAATGTATTTGATATTCGCGATTTCGGTGCAGAGACAGACCGTGATGATAATGCCGAATTTATAAATAAGGCAGTTAACGCAGCAGCTGAAGTAAACGGAACAGTTCTTATTGATGGCGGCGATTACTTTTCTGGAACGGTTATACTTAAATCAAGTATAACCCTTTTTATATCTAATGGTTCATCCATTACATCGAGACTTGATGGTAAAGGCTTTGAAGAAAAGCATGCTTTAATTTATGCTGAAAATGCGAATGATATAACCCTTACAGGCGGCGGAAAGTTAAAGTGCAACGGGCATCTCTATGGCAGAAGACCCATTGCTGATAAAAATAATACAGCTCCCGCAAATTATATTGATGTTATTGAAATGCGGCAGGACTATCGTTCGCAGCTGCGCTTTGGTCACCCAAGCAAGTATGGCAATCCTGTTTATATTAAGGATTGCAGGAATATAAATATTGATAATTTTATTATTGAAAACAGTGCTTACTGGAGCTTTAAGCTGTCGAATTGTGACAGGGTAAATATAAAGAATTTTATAATTAATAATAACAGAAATGTTGCAAATGCTGATGGTATTGACCTTGCAGGTACAAGTAATGTTGATATCAGTCACTGCTTTATTTCAACAGCAGACGACGGAATTGTCATAAAAAATGCCGTTTGGCTCGGCAATAATAAGGCCATGCGTAATATTAAAATTGCCGATTGCGAAATTATCAGCAGAACAAATGCGATTAAGGTTGGAACAGAGACTACTTATGACATAAGCAATATCAGCATTTCCGATTGCAGACTTTTTATGACAGACCTGTATCCGGGAAGTGTGTCGGGCATTTCACTTGAGGCGTGCGACGGCACTGCTTTGAGCAATGTTAAGGTTAATAATATCAGTATGGACAGATGTACCTGTCCTATATTTATCAGACTCGGTAATCGCAATCGTGCAAGTGAGGTTAATTCACAGAGTGCAAATGCGGTTGAGTTTGGCATCAAAGCAAAAAAAGGCGGAGAGCTGAGCAAAAAGCTTTTTGACGGTAAAAGCCGTGTGCGGGATATTACTATAAGCAATGTTCATGCAACGGGTGTTGAGCTGCCGATTATTATTGCAGGATATAAGCAGCGGGGTAAGGTTAAGCGTGTTGAAAATGTTACACTTAAAAATATAATGCTTGAGTATGCTGATATTCCCGAAACAATAGATAGGCGAATGTTCATACCTGAGTATGCCAAGGAATATCCCGAGGGATGGAGATTCAGAAACCTGCCTGCTTATGCACTGTGGGCAAGGCATGTGCACGGTCTTACTCTTGAGAATTTTACATATGTTCATCCGCAGAAAACGTGGAAAAAGAATATAATCAAAATCGATGTGGTTTAAAATATATTAATTTTTACCTTGAAACAGGCTGTGCAACCATTGGTTGCATAAAAAATTAACTTTTGTAAAGTGTAATATGTTGTTTTTATAAGATTATGTTAGATAGAATTTATTTAGACGATTTATAGCGCAGCATTGTCTGTCAAACAGAAAGGATACGATATTATGGATATAATGACAGCGAACAGACTTCAG
>JAIDVA010000053.1 GCA_029059925.1 Eubacterium sp.
TGATGGTTTAGTATAAAGTACGTTTTGCTTTTATGTGTTGTTTGTGGTATTATAGCAATAGATTAACTCGTTAGTGTGTAAAATAAACTTGGAGGTAATGTTTTGGCAAAAAATAAAGATGAAAAAAATATTCGTTCAAGTGCAGCGGAATATTTAACATATGTTGCCTCTGTAGGTGAACAAGAAGACAGTGTTGAAATGCGCTATGAAGATGAGAATATATGGCTAACTCAAAAAATGATGGCGGCATTGTACGATGTGTCAATTCCGGCAATTAACCAGCATCTCAAAAAAATTTTTGAAGATGGAGAATTAGAGGAAGATTCAGTTATTAAGAAATACTTAATAACTGCTGATGATGGTAAAAATTATTTTACGAAGCATTATAATCTTAAAGCCATTATTGCGGTCGGTTTTAAAGTGAATAATCAAAGGTCTGTGCGTTTCCGTGTATGGGCAAATCAAATTGTAGAACAATATACAATTAAAGGCTGGGTTATGGATGCAAAACGTTTGAAAAACGGTGGAACAGTCCTGACTCAAAAATATTTTGATGAGCAATTGGAACGAATTCGAGAGATAAGGCTTTCTGAACGCAATTTTTATCAAAAGCTTACAGACATTTATGCTACAGCTATAGATTATGATAAAAATGCAAAAACTACTAAAGAGTTTTTTGCAAAGGTGCAGAATAAGATGCACTATGCGATTCATAAACATACGGCAGCGGAATTGATTTATGAAAGAGCTGATTCAGAAAAGCAGAATATGGGACTTACTACATGGCATGATGCACCGAACGGAAAGATAAAAAAGAGTGATGTTAGTGTTGCGAAAAACTATCTCACTCACGAGGAACTTACATCAATGCAGCTGATAGTTTCGGCTTATCTTGATTTAGCGGAAAGCAGAACTCGCAGACATATACCAATGACAATGGAAGATTGGGAAAAAAGGATTGATATCTATTTGAAGGCAGATGATCTGGAGGTTCTTCAAAATGCCGGAAAAATCACAGCAGAAATAGCAAAGGCGAAAGCAGAAACAGAATTTGAAAAATATCGTGTAATTCAGGACAGATTGTTTGTATCAGATTATGATAAATATTTACTAGAATTAGAAGAAAAGGCAAAAGAATAATCATATTATATTTAATTCTTTCGATTTTGTAATTCATTGAATTTTACCCATAACTCATATGGCATTGGATTGATATTGTTTTCATATCTACTAATAGCTTGTCTATCAATACCGAGTAAACCAGCTAATTGCTTTTGCGTTAAATTATTATCTTTTCTGAATTTTAATATCTGCTCATCTTGGTTGTTCAGTAGGAACAGCTGATAGGGTGAGCAGATTTTTTGTGCGTTTAAGTCTAAAATATCACATAACTTTTTAAGCTTGTCCACATTATGTAAATCGTACTTATTCTGTTCAATTCTCATAAGTGTATCAATACTGATACCAGAATTGTTTGCAACCTGCTTTATTGTCATATGTTTTTCAATTCTTTGTTTTTTGACTGCACCGCCAAAAGTGGAATTATCAATTTCATTAAACGCATCAAAAGAATAATGTTTATAATTATTAACCCTGAGTTTAATGCAAAATAGAGGAGCGTATTCAACTTTACCATTCTTAATCCTATGAAGGATATATGCGTTAGGCAATGATTGATATACATTCCATTTATCAATTTCAGGTAAAATGCACACTTTTTGCGTCTTTAACGCACAAATTGTTGCTGCTATGTTAGTATAGCATTTTCTATACATCTTGATGCGTATGTAGCAAGGCGGGTGCCTTTTTCTGCCTTGAAGGAATCTATTGCCTTAATCAGACCGATTGTTCCTATACTGATAAGATCATCATTGTCATTTGTTTTTGAATAATACTTTTTAACAATGTGGCTTACAAGTCTAAGATTTTTTTCAATCAGTATTCCTCTGGCATTTTTATCGCCGTTTTCCATCCTTTCAAGCATTTCTGCCTCCTCTTTGGGAGTGAGGGGCTTTGGAAAGCTTGATGTGTTCTGAATGTGCAGTATAAAATAAATTAAGTGTGCACTGATTGCAGATAGTAAAGCACTAAACATTTTTATCACCCGTATAACTATATGCTTCGCTTTTCGTTAGAATTCAAAGCAGATTGCATATATTACACAATTAAGTTGAAAATTACTTTTGATTACTTTATAATGAAAACAGAAGAAATGTTGAGTATTCGTTATTTGGAGAATTATTTTATGAAATATGCATGGATTGATGAATTTTTATTAAATAAAGCTGGTGTTACAAAGGACTTGCAGCAGGATTGGAATTGGATTCGTTATCAGATTGGCGGCAAAATGTTTGCTGCAGTCTGTCTTGATAGTAATGATAGGCCGCATTATATTACCCTTAAGCTTGAACCGGCTGAGGGGGAATTTTTAAGACAGCAGTATGAGGATATTATTCCGGGCTACTATATGAATAAGGTGCATTGGAATTCTGTTCAGGCTGACGGAGAAGTGCCTGATGAAATATTAAAGGATATGCTTGATAAATCGTATCAGCTTGTGCTGGCGGGATTCAGTAAGAAAAAACAGAGCGAAATTTTAAGTATGGATAAGTAAGGAAATCCAAAACAAAGGAAATTGTTATGAAAAGAGAGTTTGGTATTGCACGATGCGGGTTAGCCTGCTGTCTGTGCTCTGAAAATGAAACTTGCGGTGGTTGTTACGCAGATGATTGTAAGGATAAGGACTGGTGCTACAATAGAAAATGCTCGATTGAAAAAGGAATCAGCTATTGCTATGTGTGTGAAAATAAATGCCGTGAAGGACTGCTTGGCAAAATCAAGCCTTATGCATTTACACTTTTTGCTGAAAGATATGGTGTTGGCAAACTGCTTGATTGCCTTGAAAGGAATGAAAAAAACGGCGTTGTTTATCACCGTAAGGGCATAGTGGGTGATTATGACGATTTTGAAGATGCTGAAAAATTGATTGAATTTATTAAAAATGGGAAATGATACTGTTTATGTATATGAGGTGATTATTTGGAACTGAATGTTAATTCTCCTGCCTATTTTTCTCAGAATTATGGTGTGGATGAGGATGTATATTCTTTTTGCCAAAAGCTTTATTTATATTTTAAGGACAAGGAATATAGTGATACTTTGCATATAATAGGTATAATTCCTGTCGTTGCTCCGCGTGAAATTTATGAAAAAGGTTTGTGGAAAGAACGTATAGAAATGATTGGCAATAAAAGCTGTGCAATTATAACCATTCAGATGGATTTTGATAAATATTATAGTGCTGATGGCAGTGAACGAATTTTGCTGATAAAAGAAATGATTTTGAAAGCTGTAAAAAAGATAAAATCAAAAGGCAAATTTGATTTTGAAAAGTTTGAAAAGGACTTTAATGAAGTGCGTTTTTAGTGTAAATCAATTTTGCAAAACATATAGATTTATTGAGGAATAAAATATGGATACGAATATAATTTTGAATTACATATCGGAAAATACCGCGTTCAAACCTATTGATATTTCGATTTTAGGCAAGGGTGCAAGTGCCTGTGTATATAAGGTGAATATTGAGCAGAAGCCGTATTCACTTGCAGTAAAATACAGCAGTAATGCTGAGCTTTTAAAGCAGGAATATGAACAGATTAAATTTATCAATGACAGGGTTGACTGCAAGCTGCCTCGCTGATATCATTTCGGCGAATGCGGCTATGGGTCGGCTGTTATGATTTTGGGGGT
>JAIDVA010000054.1 GCA_029059925.1 Eubacterium sp.
TTAACCTGTTCAGTGAAAAAGGGCAGGCCGAAAATTGCATTTGCACCATAGAATACAATCATTGCAAGTGTAACACAGCTGAATGCCAGTACAACGTTAACACCTGCTGTTCGTCTGGCGTTTTTGTTTGTGCCGATTGCAGAAATCAGAACCGGCATACAAGCTCCGATATTCATTCCAAGAATAATTGGGAATGCAACCGAAACGGATATTGCACCGGTAGCAGAAAGCGCCTGCAGAATGCCGACAGCTGCAGATGAGCTTTGTAAAACTGCTGTAAGCAGTGCACCGGCAAGAACGCCAAGCAGCGGATTGGAAAATTTGAGGAGCAGACTTGTAAATTCAGGCACATCCTTGAGTCCTGATACAGCACCGCTCATTGTATTCATACCCATCATAAGTATTGCAAAGCCTATAAGGATATTGGCAACATTCTTTTTCTTGTCGCCTTTTGCAAACATGTTGATGATTATACCTATAAAAGCAAGTACAGGTGCAAAGGATGACGGCTTAAGCAACTGAATAAATATGTTAGAGCCCTCAATGCCTGTAAGTGAAAGCAGCCATGCAGTAACGGTTGTGCCTATGTGAGCACCCATAATGATGCCGATAACCTGCTTGAGTGCCATAATACCGCTGTTTACAAAGCCGACTGCCATAACAGTTACAGCACCTGAGGATTGTATAATAGCGGTTACAACCAAACCGAGGAATAAGCCCTTGATTCGGTTATTCGTCATTTTTTCGAGTATGCTTTCAAGCTTACCGCCGCTTATTTTTTCAAGACTGCCGCCCATTACATTCATACCGAACAGGAACATTGCAAGTCCGCCGATTAGTGTTAACAAGTCAAATATTGTCATACCTATACCTCTGAATCATCCCATAATCTTAACTATTACCTATAAAACAAGCTATATAGTAAATGCGTCCGGTTAAAACGCAGTATGATTTATGTTAAATTTATGTAAAATTTTATACTTTTATGCCGAATAAATGAATATTTATTCACAGTATAACGGCGAGGTAATTGCAAGCGGCCTGCTTTCTCCGTCAACAGTTCCCCATAATTCGGCACGGTACCAGTGATTTCTTTCAAGCTTAAGTCTTACGTGTCTTTCGTCAAATCTTGTCTCGAGTACGGTTTTTCCGCCATTAGTAACGATTTTAATGGTTTTGTATTTAACCGATTCCTCACCGGCATTTTTTAAGCGTGAATGCAAATCTGTAAAAAAGCTGAAGGTATAGGTGCCTTTGCGTACAGTATCACCAATAGAGTAGGTATTTCCGTGTCTATGTACTCTGAAAAAGAATTTTGCACCTGTTGATACAACCGTTTTTCCGAGTCTTAGTGCACGGATTGCGTGTTTGGCATTGATTTCACCGTCAATGTCAATGTAGGTGCAGCCATAATGTCCGCTTTTTTCAGGTCTGTGCCAGTCTCTGCCGTAGGAGGCAGCAATCTTATAGCCTTTATCAAGCAGTGAGGTCCACAGAGCAAGTGATTTTTCGTTTTCGCTTCTAATACTTGTCAAATCCTCGTGCCAGATCTCCATATAATCAACATTGTTCCAGTTTTTTATGTTGAATTCCCATCTTCCGCCTGTGCATACGGGAGAGCCCATTTGAAATGGGTGTGCAATGCCGACGATACCGCCGGCTGCTTTGACAGCCTTAATTTTTTCATCAATGTTATTGGGTACAGCATCACGCCAGTCAACAAATTCCTTTGCACCCAATACAAGCATATGACCGAAATATGTAGTCCATTCAATACCTTTTATTGCAGGAAGAAGTGAATCATCAAGCTCGGCATGACCTGAGAAGGTGTTGTGGTCAGTCAGCGCAATAAGTGCGAGGTGGTCTGCCTTAGCATTCTCTAAAAGCTCGTTTACCTGAAATGCACCGTCGGAATGTACAGTGTGGCAGTGCAGTTCGCAGGGAAGATAACTCATTTATTCCACCTCTCCTTCAATTTCAATTTCATAATCGACGTCGCAGGATACGCTGTGAACATTTAAAACAATGTTCCATTCGCCTGCCGTGATTTCGCCCTTCATAAATCCGGGTGATGCAAAATCAGCACGGATAATATGCTCCTGCGTATCATCCTGTCTGTGTGCCGCACCGCGGTAAGCTCCGCAGCCGTCCAATGATAGTGTAACAAGATTTTTTACAGGCAGATAATCAGCAGGTCTGCCGATTAAGGCTTCATCATATTTATCAAAGCATTTATGTATTATTGCTACTGCTTTTTCTCGGTTTTCAAGTGTTTTGGGTGCGTAATGATATTTTATTTTCAATGCCTTTATATTCTCGGGCACGTCAAATCTGTGTATAAGATTTGTTTTGTCATTAGCAGTGGTTATTTTGCCTTTTGTGCTGAATATTAACATAATCTCCTCCGATTAATTTATAATCAATTTAATTATACGGTACATTATGTATTTTTTCAATTGATATTATTAACTAAAAATGATATAGTATTTTTGGTGATAAGTATGAATTTAAAAAAATGGATGAGTGATATTACTGATAATACCGATTTGTTCAGCCTTAACATGGTTGGAACACATGATTGTGTAACGCAGTATGTACAGCTTTCCCATATTGCAAGATGTCAGAACAGAAATATTTATGAACAGCTTTGCCTTGGTATCAGAGGGCTGGATATCCGTGTAAAACCAAATGGTGACAGATTGGGAATGGTGCACGCTTTTACAAAAGCGTTTGTCAGTCCCAGCCATTTTTCTGCGTGGATGGATATGGCAGATGTACTTTCGCATTGTTACAGATTTTTAAATGAAAATCCGAGCGAGTCAATCGTTTTTCAGTTTAAGGATGACAGAAGTGATAAATATGATCGGGCAGAATCCTTTGATATTCTCTATAATACATATATAAAAGGCAATGAGGACAAGTGGTATTTAAAAAATAAATCACCGCTTTTATCTGAATGCAGGGGTAAAATTGTTCTTATCCGCCGCTGTCCAATGACGGATAGAACAGAGTATACAGATGAAAACACAGGCATTGATTTTTCAAAATGGGAGGAGCAGGATACAGCTGTTCCGCAGCCGCTTACTCTAAAAACAAGCGGTGCTAATGAAATGACCTTTATCGTGCAGGACAGATATAAATATAAACCTGTACCACGATGGAATGAATGTATAAAGCCATTTCTTGACACAATGAAGCCGTTTGATGGTAATTATATAATAAATTATCTTTCAACGGCGGGTGGTTTAAAAGGACCTTATAACAATTCAAAATATATTAATCCGCAGTTTATGGCTTATCCGCTTGATAAGAGTAAGTATTATGGAATGATTTATTGCGATTTTCCGACATCTGAGCTTGTTGAAAAAATAATAAGTACAAATTTCTGAGGTAATAATTATGAAATTAAGCGATATTAATATTCGTGATCCCTTTATTTTAAAGGAGGGTGATACATATTATCTTTACGGCACAAGAGCAAAGGATTTTGGTCAGAAGGTCGGCGGCTTTGATGTGTATACTTCCGATAATTTGCAGGATTGGAGTGAGCCAATCTGCTGTTTTGATTCTGAAAAGAACGGCTTTAACCGTCAGGTTAACTGGGCGCCAGAGGTGCATAAGTATAAAAATCACTTTTATATGTTCGCAACCTTTACCCGTGAGAATGGTTTAAGGGGTGTATTTGTTTTAAAGGCTGATACTCCGCTTGGTCCTTTTAAAATACATTCGCCAAAGGCAGTTACCCCACAGGATTGGGAATGTCTTGACGGTACACTTTATATTGACAAAAAGGGTGATCCTTATCTTGTGTTTTGTCACGAGCATACACAGATTATTGACGGAACAGTATGCTATGTTAAGCTGAGTGACGATTTGAAAAGTGCAGTCGGTGAGAGTGTGTATCTTTTCTCAGGCTCTTCACCCGAATGGGCAGATGTT
Source organism: Eubacterium sp. (assembly GCA_029059925.1). Classification (GTDB taxonomy): domain Bacteria; phylum Bacillota; class Clostridia; order Oscillospirales; family Acutalibacteraceae; genus Eubacterium_R. The sequence goes on from JAIDVA010000054.1 coordinate 3,940, forward strand.
AAGCCTGCGGGTGAGCATTATATAACAGATGGTCCGTTTATGTATCGAACAACAGCCGGTGAGCTTTTACTGATATGGTCAACCTTTATTGACCATAAGTATGCACAGTGTGCAGCAAAGTCAGATAACGGCGAGATTGACGGTAAATTTATTCATCTTCCGCCGCTCGTTACAAATGACGGCGGTCATGGTATGATTTTTAAGGCGGATGATAAGTTAATACTGACCTTCCACACCCCGAATCAGACAGGATTTGAGCGACCGACATTCAGACAGTTAGAGGATATGGGCGATACAATAAGAATAATAGGTGACTGATATGAATATTAAAACAAAGATTAATAAGCTTATTCAGAAAATAGCCGATAAGGCTGCAAACAGCGGTGTTATGCAGGAGGAAAATACTGCCGAAGGTAAAGCCGTTATTTTTGAGTCTATGCCTCCTGCTGCACTTAAAGCAGCAGAGGAAAGTGTTGTACTTTTGAAAAATAAAGATAATGCATTGCCTATTAGGAAAAATGATACTGTTGCAGTTTTCGGCAGATGTCAGCTGGACTATTTTTATGTTGGCTATGGCAGCGGAGGTGATGTAATTGCACCTTATACAGTTAATTTGATTGACGGCTTGAAAAATGCAGGAGTTAATATTTATATGCCTTTGCTGCGTGTTTATGAGGATTGGTGTAAAAGCAATCCTGTTGACCATGGCTTTTGGGGACATTGGCCGATGTGTTATCCTGAAATGGAAATTTGCGGAAATGCCATTTCTGATGCAGCAAAAAACAGCAGTATTGCACTTGTTGTGCTCGGAAGAGCTGCAGGTGAGGACAGAGAAAATAAGCTCGAAAAGGGCAGTTATTATTTAACGGATACAGAGATTAAAATGCTTGATTTGGTTACTGCAAACTTTGACAGAGTTGCAGTCATTATGAACTGCGGTAATATTATCGATATGTCGTGGGTTGAAAAATACGGCGACAAAATCTCTGCTGTTGTTTATGCTTGGCAGTGTGGCATGGAGAGCGGAAATGCACTTGCAAATGTACTTGCAGGCAAAACGAATCCAAGCGGCAAGCTGCCTTGCTCCATTGCAAAAAATTATGATGATTACCCAAGCTCCAAGAATTTTGGCGGCAGGGATTTTAATAATTATACCGAGGATATTTTTGTCGGCTACCGATATTTTGAAACCTTTGATAAAGAAAAGGCACTTTATCCCTTCGGTTTTGGCTTAAGCTATACCGATTTTGAAATTACTCCTATCTCATTTGAGCAAAATAATGATTGCTTTAATGTCATTGTAAATGTTAAAAATATCGGTGCAGTCAGCGGTAAAGAGGTTATGCAGCTTTATGTCAGTGCACCGCAGGGTAAGCTGTCCAAGGCGTCAAGAAGCCTTGTTGCTTTTGCTAAAACCAAGGAGCTTGCAGCAGGTGAAAGTGAAGAAATTAAGTTTAGCATCAGCCTTTATGATATTTCAAGCTTTGACGATACCGGTGTGAGCGGTAATAAATTTGCTTACGTAATCGAACAGGGTGAATATGTATTTTATGTGGGCAGCAGTGTTCGCACAGATATTAGGGCGGGCAGTGCACAGCTTGAGTATACTGTTTTAATGCAGCTTGAAGAGGTATGCGGTGTTCAGAACAGATTTAACCGCCTTACTGTTATGGAAAAGGACGGTAAATTTGTCCCTGCATATGAAGAGGTTGAGCCGTCAAAGCCGTATCTTCGTGATCGAATCATTAAAAATATGCCTTTGGAAATCGGCTTTGAGGGTGATAAGGGTTACAAGCTTTCAGATGTTGCAAGCGGAAAAATCAGCCTCGATGAATTTATTACACAGCTAAGCAATGAAGAGCTTGAGGCGCTTACACGCGGTCAGGGTATGATGAACAGTGACCTTGGTGTTGTCGGCAATGCCGGGGCTCTGGGTGGAATTATTCCATCGTTGCGTGCTAAGGGTGTAAAGCCGCTGATTACTACCGACGGTCCTGCGGGTATTCGTATAAAGAAATATACTTCTCTCATTCCTTGCGGTACAGCACTTGCCGCAACTTTCAACTGTGATTTAGTCAGAGAGCTTACTTCGGTTATGGGGGCTGAAATGGTAAAGGTTGGTTCAGATATTCTGCTTGCACCCGGTATGAATATTCAGCGTAATGTGCTTTGCGGCAGAAATTTTGAATATTTTTCCGAGGATCCCGTTTTGTCAGGTAAAATGGGAGCTGCATATGTTAATGGTATTCAGAGTGTTGGTGTTTCAGCCTGTCCTAAGCATTTTGCTTGCAACAATCAGGAAGTAAGACGAACAAAAAATGATTCCCGTGTGTCACAAAGGGCACTGCGTGAAATCTATTTAAAGGGCTTTGAAATTTGTGTTAAGGAGAGCACACCGCTCAACATAATGACAAGCTATAATAAAATCAACGGTGTCTGGAGTCATTATAATTATGACTTGGTTACTACCGTGCTCAGAGGTGAGTGGGGGTATACAGGCAATGTTATGACTGATTGGTGGATGCAAAGCTCAAAGAGCCCTGAATTCCCGATTATTAAGGATAATGCCTACCGTGTGCGTGCGCAGGTTGATGTGTATATGCCGGGCGGCAAGTATACAGATAAAAAGTATAAATCCGATGGTACACTCCTTGCTACGATGAAAAAGCCGTATGGTATCAGCCGTGCAGAGCTTGAACGCACAGCAAAGAATGTTCTTAATTTGGTACTTAAATTAAAATATAAGCAATAAAACAAAGGAGCTGTCTCACAGTAGTAATGTGAGACAGCCCTTTTTATATATTACTTTATATTATTTTGATTTTTTCTTTTTAATGAATAATACGATTCCTGTAACAGCAGCAGCCAAAACAACAGCTCCTGCTGTGCCGCCTATAACACCCGGCAAAAATATGTTTTTATATTCATTATATCCGTGCTTGTCTTTATAAGCCGGCTTAACCTCATATCCGAGAATGTCGTCAGCTCTGAGGATTTCCGTTTCAAAATCAGTTAAGTCATTTTCGTGCAGAGTGATTGTTCTTGCACCGTGATTCCAGCCGTAGCTGTAATAGCCGGCAGCAGGAACGGCACAAAGCTTGATTCCGTCAAGCTCTCCCAAATAGTCATTGGGATGGTCGTGACCAAAGAAAGCTCCTATAACGTCACCCTGATTTTTCCAGGTTTCAAACTGGTCGTGCTCAACATCGGCAGGGCATGGACCCTCTTCAAAGCCTCCCTGAAGGATATCGGAAGAAGCTTTCCAATATTTATCCCTGAACATAGCTGTGTTTCCGCGAACATAGCCGCTGCTGGGAGAGTTGGACGATTCTGCAAGCTTGTAAACCTCAGGTACTGCAATATGCTGAAAAAGAAGTGAAGGCAGCGGAGTTCCGCCGTTTGCTTCTTTCAGCTCATTTGAGGTTTTAATATACCAATCCCTCTGATCAGGCTGAACAAAACCGTAGCCGTTTTCATAATACGGATTTGAATCCATCAGCCAGAGATTGAAAATGTTCTTTTCTCCTGTATGATCCTTGATTAAAAGATTGTATGTACCGCAGCCGGTCATTTCCTCACCCTCAATTGCAAGGCAGGTAGGGAATTCCTGATAAACGGAAAGCATAAATTCCTTTGCTTCCTCTTCTGTCATACCATTGTTTTTATCACACAGTCCCTCGTGGTCATGATTTCCGTATACAATAGCAAAAGGCACATTCCTTTGATCGACAGGCTCAATTAATTTGCGGATAGCAGTGGCTGTTTTTTCCTTTGTAACACCCTTCCACCAGCCGGCAGTGTTGTCGCCAAGGAAAACAACAAGATCAGGCTGAACCTCATCAAGCGTGTTGTTTAAAATATCCAGCATTTCCTTCTGTGGATTGTCCGTGTCCTGTGTGTCAGCAATAGCGAGGATTTTAAATTCGCCGTTTTCATTAAATTTAAGTTCCATACTTTCCTCCACGTTTTGCTTCGCAGGCTCAGCAAAGGCTGTTGACGGCATTGCTGCTGTAATCAGCATTGTACAGCCCATTAAAACAGCTGCCGCTTTTTTTAAGATATTCATAATTCTCCCCCTTGAAAGTAATAATACTTTATCTATATTTTATATTATTTTCAGTTTTAAAGCAAGTAGGATTAACGGGAAAATTAGTTTTCATTAAAAAAGCTGTCTCACAAAAGTAACGTGAGGCAGCATCTTTAATATATTTATTTTTAAAAGTTTTCTATTCTGTAATATTCAATAAATCTGTCCCGGTCATCATTCCATGCTGAAAAGTCCGCATTTTCACGCTTATCATCAATTAATCCCTGATAATTTTCTGTAATATAATTTCCGACATATGCGGTGATTTTTGATGAGCCGTAATAATTTACATGTATACCCTTATCGCGGAATTCCTTGTCATATTCTATTTCGTAATCCTCAAGTACATTAAAGTCGAGATAGTAGATGCCGTTATCCTTTGCAAACTGTTCAACTGCATTATGCCTTGCATATGTCCATGTGTTCAGTGAAGGTGAATTAATAAGCATCAGCTTGATGTTTTCTTTGCTGCAGATATCAATTATTTTGTTCATATAAAGAGTAGCCTCATCCGGTAACAGCTCAATCTGCTGTGTATAATCCATATTGCTGTTTGGACTTGTCTCTTTGATTTCATTATTAAAAAAATATCCGTGGTTAAACATTGCATCATCCCCGATATTTGCAGGATTTGCAATCATATTCTTCCATTGGTCGTGTAAAAGGAAAACAGTGAGTCGATTTTGTATATCTGTGGTGATTTTATCATCTGTAATATAGGGAATAACGGGCAGACGTTTTTTAGAACTGCTTTCATCCACTATATTTTCGTTAAGCTCAACACCCTCATAAAACATATCTGCCTCAAGTATAACAAGCTTTGGCGACTGTGTTTTCAATACATCCTCAAGCAGGGTTGATGTGATTGCTGCTGTCTGTCTCGGTGATGCAATAATTGTGCTTGTGTATCCCTGCTCGTCCCACAGCTTGAGCGGGCAGAGCGCAGAATACATATTGCTGTTACCCAATGCGACAATATCAATGCTGTCCTCAACCTCGTTAACATAGTTATAAGCATTCATAAAATTGTTTTTGAAGGTAGTTGCATTCGATTTTGAAAATACGGTAGCTGACAAAATCTCGAGAAGCATAACAAAAACAAGTCCGAAGCTGACAAGCTTAATGATGTTTATACCTATTGAGTTTTTACTTTTTTCTTTTTTATTTTCCCTCATAATTATACCTTGGGCAATGAGTAATAATCCGGACCATGGTTAAAATTGGCTGATTTACCCTTACTCTGTGTTAAAAATACTCGGAATACGAAAATATTCCTGCATTTTGGGCAGGTTCGGATTTCTATTCATTGCCTAAGCCCAACAAGCATTTTACTTGTCGGGCTGTTTTATTTTTTATCAGAAGTTAGCATAAAGCAAATCAACTGCTCCGTAATGCTCGCCGTATGCACCAAGAATGATAACACTGAATATTGCAAGCATATAAATTATGAACTTAATTATAAACGGAAGTGTTGAAATTTTTTCGCGAATTTTGACACCCTTTTCCTGCACTATGCCTACTGCGAATATTATTATAGCACCAATCAGCAAAATTGCATAGTCCTTTAAATCAAGTCCGAGTCCGTTTCTGCTTCCGATTGAAAGTGATGCAAAATTAGGGTTTACAAATACTGTCTTGATTGCCGTGCCGAGTGTTTTAAGGCTGTCCACTCTGAAAATGAGCATACCGAAATTAACAATAAGAAAGGTTCTTATCATCTGAAAAAGACCAAATGCTTTGCATTCTCTGTTTATTTTCAGCTTTTGGCAAACCTTTGCACTGATTGGCTCTGCAAAAAGACCAATCATCATAAGTGCGTAGTAGTAAAGACCGTAAACAATATATTTCCATGCAGCACCATGCCACATACCATTTGTAAACCATACAAAGAACAGTGCTATGGATGTTGGTATAAGGTTAGCGTAATATGGATTGAATTTAGCTCTCGCATTTTTTGACAGCTTCATAAACGGTTTGGAAAGCGAGATAGGGTAAAAAATATAATCTCTCAGCCATCCGCCGAGCGTGATGTGCCATCTCTGCCAGAATTCATTGATTGTTTTTGCAAAGAACGGGCGGTTAAAGTTTTTGGGCAGTTCAATACCCATCATTTCGCCAAGACCGACTACAACATCCATTATACCTGAGAAATCGCAGTAAAGCTGTAAGGTGTAAAATAGCGTTGCAGCAAGGATAATCATACCACTGTCAAAGCTGGGCTCGTCAAATACATTGTTTACAAGCTCTGCCGCTCTGTCGGCGATTACGACCTTTTTGAAAAGTCCCCACACAACTAGCTGTGCACCATAGACAAGATTTTTAAATTCAAACTTTCTGCCTTCTGCAAGCTGTGTGCCGAGCTGGTCATATCTGGCAACAGGACCTTCAATAATTGTCAGCATAAAGGACAGGTATAGTGTAATTTTAAGCGGATTTTTGCACGCCTTATATCTTCCTCTGTAAACATCGGTGATATAGCTGATTGCCTGCAGGGTGTAAAACGATATTCCAAGCGGCTGAACCAATTTCAGTTCAGGAAGATTAGCCGAAAAAAGCGTGTTGATTGTTCCACCGAAAAAGTTTGCATATTTCAGCACAAGCAAAAATGCAAGGTTGGAAATTACGCCGACAGAAAGAGCAGCCAGCCTGTAATTTTTATATTTAATTTTAAGCTGTTTTCTTTCTTCCTTGGCAACAAGCTTTTTCTTTTCAGCGAAGGTGTCATTCAGCTTTTGAATAACCATACCCACCGCCCATATGATAAGTGCACTGAGCAGCAGGAATTCAATATGACCCCCTGATGCAATGACATAAAAAATCAGTGAGCCTGTAAGCAAAACGCACCATTTTGCCTTTTGGGGGATAATGCTGTAAAGAAGATATGTTACCCCGAAGTAAATTATAAAAAATTCAAATGAGGTATAGGTCATTTATCAGTCCTCGTCAATGAGCTCTTCTATCATTTCGTAAAGAGTTTCAACAGTCTCAAAGTTTTCAGGAACAATTTCCATCGGTGAAATTACAACGTCAAACTCGTTTGCAATTTCAGCAACAAGTGAAATCATACCCAGACTGTCAAAAATCTTGTCATCGACAAGTCTTGTATCCTTTGTGAAGGTAACGTTTGGTTTTAACGTCTCTAAAAGTTCAATCAATCTTTCCATTTTGTTTTCCTCTTTTTTAAAAATTATTTATTGCCTGTTCGGCAGTATAACGGGCAATGCCCGAATGATTATTTATTTGTTGTCACACATCATTGCAGTGACAGCCTTTCTGTCAATCTTGCCATTCTGATTATGCGGCATAAGGGCGATTTTTTCAACTCTGTCAGGCATCATATAACCCGGTATTTTTGCTTTGAGGCATTTCAGTATTTCCTCAGCTGTGAGCTTTTTGCCCTGATAAACCAGAATGATTTTGTCACTCGCTTTATCAAATACACAAACACATTCCTCAATATTTTCTATTGATCCTGCGGCGGTTTCAATTTCACCAAGCTCAACGCGGTAACCCATTCGTTTAATCTGAAAATCCTTTCGGGTGATATACATAATTTCACCCTTTTCATTTTCCTTAACAAGGTCACCTGTTTTGTAAACGATTTCGGGATAATATGGGTTGAGCGGATTTTGCACAAATGCTGCCTTTGTCTTTTCGTCATTGCCGTAGTAGCCGTATGCTACAAATGAACCGCGGACATACAGCTCGCCTTCTTCTCCAACCTTTGCCGGCTCATTTTTGTCAGTGATAATCATAACATCGCAGTTGTCACAGTGTCTGCCAATCGGCAGCGGTTCGTCATCCCTGAACTGCCTGTCCACAACATAATATGTGCAGATGTCGGTTGTTTCAGTAGGACCATACAGATTTGCAAAAAGTATATCCTTATCAAGATTATGAATCCAGTAATTAAGCTGCTTTGTCGGCATAACCTCTCCTGCGAAAAGCACCTTTTTAAGATATTCAGGCTTCATATAGTCAAATAATTTTAAATTTGCAACAATTGAAATTGCCGATGGCACCCAATATATTGTATTGACTTTGTTTTCATTCAAAAATTTTATCAGGTTAATAGGGAACGAGAAGCAGGCTTTTGGTATAATACAGAGTGTTGCACCGCTTTTGATTGTTGAATAAACATCAGATACAGACATTGAAAAATAAAATGGTGTCTGATTTCCGAAAACCGTTTCACTGCTGATGTCAAAGGTTTTTGAAAACCATTCTGTATAGGATATAACATTTTTGTGGCTGAGCACCGCACCCTTCGGCATACCTGTTGAGCCCGAGGTGTAAAGTGCGTAAAGCGGATCTGTGTCAATCTGTCTGTCACGTATTTTTGCAAGTATATTTTCATCTATCTGTGTATTTGCGGATTCGTTATAAAGAAATATTTTTCCGTCGGTTTCAAACTGCTTTGCATTATCAAGGTGTTCATCGTCTGTGATGATTGCGACAGGGGATAATCCGCTGAAAATTTTGTTTATTCTGTCGACCGGCATTTCGGAATCAATAATAATATAAAAATTACCGCTGTAAACAACGCCGAACATTGCACAAAGTGTTTTTATGCTTTTATCAAGATAAACGGCAACAGGCCTGTTTTTTTCACCGATTGAGGATAGCTTTGTGCCAATGCTTTTTGCATTGTGCAAAAGTTCGCTGTAGGTTATGGAATTTTCAGTATCGGCAAAGGCAATTTTGTCGGGATAAGCGGCTGCACTGCCTTCTATATATTCAAGAATATTTTTCATTTTTACTCCTTAGGATTTGCCTTAAAACTGTGCTATAGTGCACATTACAGTTCAAAATCAAATTTATCATATGGCAGTTATGTTGTCAATAAATATCGGGGTGAATTTACATTATATTAAGA
>JAIDVA010000055.1 GCA_029059925.1 Eubacterium sp.
CTCGACCCTCAACAAGTACAGGCTCAAATGCCTGAATACCAAGTCTGTGAAGTGTGGGGGCACGGTTAAGCATTACGGGGTGATCCTTGATTACAACCTCAAGACAATCCCATACTGCAGGATTGTTAGCCCTTTCAACCATCTTTCTTGCTGATTTAATGTTAGATGCAACACCTGTCTCAACAAGTCTCTTCATAACAAAAGGCTTAAACAGCTCAATAGCCATTTCCTTAGGAAGACCGCACTGATGCATTTTGAGCTCAGGACCAACAACGATAACCGAACGTCCTGAATAGTCAACACGCTTACCGAGAAGGTTCTGACGGAAGCGGCCCTGCTTACCCTTAAGCATATCTGAAAGGGACTTAAGCGGTCTGTTGTTCGGACCGGTTACAGGTCTGCCGCGGCGACCGTTATCAATGAGAGCATCTACTGATTCCTGGAGCATTCTTTTTTCATTTCTTACAATGATTTCAGGTGCACCAAGCTCAAGCAATCTCTTAAGACGATTATTACGGTTAATAACACGTCTGTATAAATCATTTAAATCTGATGTAGCAAATCTGCCGCCGTCAAGCTGAACCATAGGGCGGATATCAGGCGGAATAACAGGGATAGCATCAAGAATCATCCACTCAAGCTTATTGCCACTGTGATAGAAAGCATCAACAACATCAAGTCTCTTGAGAAGTCTTACTCTCTTCTGACCTGTTGCAGTCTCAAGCTCAGCTGTGAGCTCTGCACGAAGCTGTCCTACATCAATGCTCTGTAAAAGCTCCTTGACAGCCTCAGCACCCATGCCTGCTTTGAAGTCATCCTCATATCTCTCACGCATTTCTGCATATTCTTTTTCGTTGAGAATCTGCATCTTCTCAAGCGGTGTATCGCCCGGGTCTGTTACGATATAAAGTGCAAAGTAAAGCACCTTCTCAAGATATCTCGGGCTGATGTCAAGAACAAGACCAAGACGGCTTGGAATACCCTTAAAATACCAGATGTGTGATACAGGAGCTGCAAGCTCGATATGACCCATACGCTCACGACGTACCTTAGCACGTGTAATTTCAACACCACAGCGCTCGCAGACTTTACCCTTATAACGAACTCTCTTATACTTACCGCAGTGACATTCCCAGTCCTTCATAGGACCAAAAATTCTTTCACAGAAAAGACCGTCACGCTCCGGCTTAAGAGTTCTGTAATTTATTGTTTCAGGCTTTGTTACCTCGCCGTAGGACCACTCACGGATCTGCTCGGGAGAAGCAAGGCCGATTTTTATAGAACTGAATTCATTTTCATAATTATCCATTTGGAAGCACTCCTTACTTATTAATTAGTATTGTTTTTCGGAAGTCGTGTTCAGATTAATCTTCATCATTATAATCGTCACTGAAACTATCAGCAAACAAATCAGAAAATTCATCTGACTGACCTGCTTCCTCGCCTTCATCCTCGGCATCCTCGACGCCGTAGCCGTCCTGACCTTCAAAGTCATTGACAGTTGTGAAAGCCTGTTCGTCAATAGGCTGAATAGCTGTACCATCATCCAGATCCTGCTTAAGCTCAACCTCATTACCCTCACGGTCAAGTACTTTGGTATCAAGACCGAGTGCCTGAAGCTCTTTAAAGAGAACCTTGAAAGATTCAGGTGTACCTGCTGCAGGAATATTTTCACCCTTAACGATTGATTCATATGCACGTACACGACCGGCAACGTCATCAGATTTGATTGTGATGATTTCCTGAAGTGTATAAGCAGCACCGTATGCCTCGAGTGCCCAAACCTCCATTTCACCAAAACGCTGTCCGCCGAACTGAGCTTTACCACCAAGAGGCTGCTGCGTTACAAGACTGTAAGGACCTGTTGAACGAGCGTGAATCTTATCATCAACAAGGTGATGGAGTTTGAGATAGTACATATATCCAACAGTAATTCTGTTATCGAACTTCTCGCCTGTACGTCCGTCGATAAGCTCTGTTTTACCATCAAACACCTTGTTACCGTTTTCATCAATATAATAACCGATATCAGCAAGCTCTAAGCAATCACGTATATCCTGCTCGTGAGCACCGTCGAATACAGGTGTCATCATCTTCCAGCCAAGTGCCATTGCAGCATAGCCAAGATGAACCTCGAGTACCTGACCGATGTTCATACGAGACGGTACACCAAGTGGGTTAAGCACGATATCAAGCGGTCTGCCGTCAGGAAGGAATGGCATATCCTCCTGAGGAAGAATTCTTGAAACAACACCCTTGTTACCATGACGACCAGCCATCTTATCGCCGACCTGAATCTTACGCTTCTGAGCAATATATACTCTTACTACCTTATTAACACCGGGTGAAAGCTCATCACTGTTTGCACGTGTAAACACCTTAACGTCTACTACGATACCATACTCACCGTGAGGAACACGCATTGAGGTATCTCTTACCTCTCTTGCCTTTTCGCCGAAGATTGCACGAAGGAGTCTTTCCTCAGCTGTAAGCTCAGTCTCACCCTTAGGAGTTACCTTACCAACAAGAATATCACCTGAGTGAACCTCTGCACCAATACGGATAATACCGTCAGCATCAAGATCCTTGAGGGCATCCTCACCTACGTTAGGAATGTCCCTTGTAATTTCTTCAGGGCCAAGCTTTGTATCGCGTGATTCAACCTCATGCTCTTCGATATGAATGGATGTATAAACATCATCACGAACAATCTTTTCATTAATAAGAACAGCATCCTCGTAGTTATAACCCTCCCAGGTCATAAAGCCGATAAGTGCGTTCTTACCGAGTGAAACCTCACCATTGCAGGTTGCAGGACCATCGGCAATTACCTGTCCGTCCTCAACTGTCTGATGAAGGGATACGATTGGGCGCTGATTAATACAGGTGCCCTGGTTTGATCCTGAGAACTTAACAAGCTCATATTTATCAACTACATTATCCTTAGTTGTAATTTCAATTGTGTCGGCATCAACTGCAGTAACAGTACCGCCGCGCTTTGCAATAACTACTACACCTGAGTCATATGCAGCCTTATATTCCATACCGGTGCCGACTACAGGAGCAACTGTCTTAAGAAGAGGAACTGCCTGACGCTGCATGTTAGCACCCATAAGAGCACGGTTCGCATCGTCGTTTTCAAGGAACGGAATCATAGATGTAGCAACCGAAACAACCATCTTAGGTGATACATCCATATAGTCAACCTTATCAGGTGACATTGTCATAAATTCGTCTCTGAAACGGCAGGTAACTCTCTGATTCGCAAATCTGCCGTTTTCATCAAGCGGCTCATTTGCCTGAGCAACCACATAATTATCCTCGACATCGGCTGTCATATAAACAACCTCGTCTGTAACAATACCGGTCTCCTTATCAACCTTACGGTAAGGAGCCTCAATAAAGCCATATTCATTAAGTCGGCTGTAGCAAGCAAGATAAGAAATAAGACCGATATTAGGACCTTCAGGAGTCTCAATAGGACACATTCTGCCGTAGTGTGTATAGTGTACGTCACGAACCTCAAAGCCTGCACGGTCTCTTGAAAGACCGCCCGGACCGAGCGCTGAAAGTCTTCTCTTATGAGTAAGCTCTGCAAGAGGATTGTTCTGATCCATAAACTGTGAAAGTGGTGATGAACCGAAGAATTCTTTAATTGCAGCAACAACAGGTCTTATATTGATAAGAGCCTGAGGCGTGATTGACTCGTCATCATCCTGCGCCTGAAGAGTCATTCTTTCGCGGATAACTCTTTCCATTCTTGTGAAGCCGATTCTAAACTGATTCTGAAGCAACTCACCTACTGCACGGATTCTTCTGTTGCCGAGATGGTCGATGTCATCAAGTGAACCGACACCATTTGCAAGGTTAAGAAGATAAGATACAGTAGCAAAAATATCATCTATTATAATATGTTTAGGGATAAGGTCATCAACTCTTAACTGGATTTCCTCCTTGAGAGCAGTCTCGTCATCGCCGCACTTCTCAAGAATTTCAGAAAGAACTCTGTAGGAAACCTTTTCATTGATACCGAATTCCTTACAGTCAAAATCAATATAAGCATTGATATCAACCATACCGTTTGATACGATTTTAACTTCCTTGCCCTCAACATCGACAAATGCAAACATAACACCTGCAGTCTCGATTTCAAGAGCCTTTTCCTCGGAAATTTTCTCACCTGCATCTGCAAGGAACTCACCCTGAGGTGAAATTACAGGCTGAGCAAGAGTCTGACCGGCAAGTCTGTCACTGATAGCAAGCTTTTTGTTATACTTGTATCTGCCGACTCTTGAAAGATCATATCGGTGTGCATCAAAGAACAGACCGTCAATATGAGCCTGTGCAGTCTCAAGTGTAGGCGGCTCGCCCGGACGAAGCTTCTTGTAAACCTCAAGAAGAGCCTCTTCCTTGTTCTTTGTAGCATCCTTCTCAATTGTAGCAAGGATTCTTTCATCCTCGCCGAAGAAATCAATAATTTCTTCATCCGTACCGAGACCCAATGCTCTGATAAGAGTTGTTATATAGATTTTTCTGTTTTTATCAATACGAACATAGAAAAGATCGTTTGCGTCTGTCTCATACTCGAGCCAAGCACCGCGGTTAGGAATAACTGTGTTTGTGAACAGCTCCTTACCTGTCTTATCGTGGTCCATATTGTAATAAACACCCGGTGAACGAACAAGCTGAGAGGTTATACATCTTTCAGCACCGTTAATAACAAAGGTACCTGCATCAGTCATCCAAGGGAAATCACCCATAAACACAGTGTTTTCCTTAACCTCGCCTGTCTCCTTGTTCATAAGTCTTGCTCTGACCTTCAAAGGTTTTGCATAAGTTACATCACGTGCCTTACACTGAGCAATTGAGTATTTAGGCTCCTCGTCCATTGAGTAGTCAATAAAGTCCAAAACAAGGTTTCCTGTATAATCGGTGATTGAACCGATATCCCTGAACACCTCTTTAAGACCTTCGTCAAGGAACCATTGGTATGAGCTTTTCTGAACCTCAATCAAGTTAGGCATCTGCATAACTTCATTGATTTTAGCAAAGTTCTTACGAGTGGTAGTACCAAGCTGTGTGTCCTTCACATTTACCATAAGAGTCACTCCAATCATTTTTTGTAAAAACAAAACAAAATCTGCCGTTTACCGACGAAAAGGCATCTGCCAGACGTATCGGACTGTTAACGGGACTTAACCCAATTACGCACAGATTTCCATTTTAGATGCACTATAATATAAAGCATATTATAAGTAAAGTCAAGGATTTTTTTAATTTATTTACAGTATATCCCAAAACTTTTTAATACACGTCTCCGAGTGTTTCTTAACTATCTGTAAAATTAGTGCATATTCCATTGATTTAGCAACAGTGATTTGTTATAATGGAAATCAGGTGAATTACTATGAAATTATTTAAAAAGCTTGCAGCAATTATGCTAACAATGATACTGACAGCCACAATATTTTCGGGCTGTTCAAAAAAGACAGATACAATTGATTTTATATACCCTATCAACGGCAATATCGTCAGCTTTGACCCGCAGATTGCATCAACAGCGGATGAGTTTCTCATTATTGAAAACTGCTTTGAAGGGCTCGTACGCGTACTCGATGATGGCACGATTCAGCCCGGTGTTGCAGAAAAGTGGGACATAAGCGGTGATGGACTTACATATACCTTTACACTCAGAAAAGGTGTAAAATGGAACATAAAAAGTGAGAGCGAAAGCAATCTGACAAAAGCACAAAAGCTGCTTGGAATTGATTTTGATCCTGACATTACAGCACACGACTTTGTATTTGCTCTTCAAAGAGCTGTTGACGCAAATACAAACTCACCAATGTTTTCATCAGTAGCAAATATTGTTAATGCAAATGAAATTCATTCAGGCAATGCAATGCCCGGGGAATTAGGTGCTAAGGCACTCGATGACTATACACTTGAAATTAAACTGCTTTCCCCTGACGACAGCTTTTTAAATACACTTTCTACAGCAGTAGCCATGCCATGCAATGAAAAATATTTTCATGCGACAAAAGGAAGATACGGCTTAGGACTTGATTATACAATATTTAATGGTCAGTTTTATGTTAATACGATTCTCGACACTTCTTATGTTTTGAAAAAGAACAAGCTGTATGTTGGCGATTATCCATCCAAGGTTACTGATATAACACTGAAAATTACGGATGAAAATTCTGAAATAGCAAAAAATTTAAAAAGCGGATACTATGACTGTGCGTACATTTCAGGCAAAGAATATGAGGAGCTCAATGATAATAAAATAACGGTTCAGCCATACTCAAACAAAATGTGGGCTTTTGTGTTCAACAAAAACAGACAGCTGTTCAGCAACAAGGATTTGCGTCAGGCTATATGCCTTTCGGTATCTGAGCCTGACTTGGAGCAGCATACATATCTTTCTAAGGCAGACACCTTTGCCCCGCCAAGCTGTCAGATTGCAGGTAAGAGTGTTGCGGAAGCAATCGGGACCACAGTACCTGCACCAAATGCCGAAATAGCTAAAGAGCTCTGGAAAAAAGGACTTGAAGAAACCAAATACACCTCAGCAGATATTACGATTATTGTAACAGAGGATATGGAGGATACGGCAAAACAGCTTGTACAGGGCATACAAAGCAGCATTGGTCAGATTACAAATTACGGAAATGACAAAAAAATTGCCTTTTCACTAAAGCTTAATGTGCTGAACAAGAATGACTTTGACACTGCCTTTTCAAGTGGTGAATATGATATTGCACTTTATCGCTTTGAGGCAAGCACACATAATGCTGTTGGCTTTATCAGCGAAATAATTAACGGTAATTACGCAGGTGAAATTGAAAATATTGAGGATGCTGTAAGCAATGCACAAACAGCAAGTGCAAGCAATGCCGCAAAGGAATATAAAAAATGCGAGCAGATACTTATTGACGATTATTCAGTTATGCCGCTTCTTTTTGAAAGCTCCTACTATGCACAGGCAAGAGGTGTAAGCGGTGTTCAGTTCCATGCAGGCAGCGGAAGGGTGAGTTTTGTAAATGCGACAAGAGAAGATTAAAACTGCCCTGTGCTGGATGCTCGTTATTGTTTGTATGGGCGTTATATTCTGGCTTTCATCCAGAACAGCTGATGAATCAGCTGCACAAAGCGGTACAATACTTCAGTGGCTTATCAATATCTTCGGTGACAATCTGTTCACTGATTTTATAGTAAGAAAAGCTGCTCATTGTCTTGAATTCACGGGACTTTGTGTGCTGTTCAATCTTGCATTTTATCAGACACGAAAAAAAACAATGCTGCTGATATCAATTGCCTGCACATCACTTTATGCTGCAACGGATGAATTCCACCAACTTTTTGTAGCCGGCAGATCCTGTCAGTTTACCGACTGGTTAATCGACAGCTGCGGTGCCATACTCGGAGCAATAGGATTTATAATTTTATATAAAGCCATAATCTATATTAAACAAAAAAGCACAAAATTTATTGACAGTGAAAATATTTAGTTTATAATATATAGGAATAATTTTACATGTTATTGAAATGCGGAGGATATACATAATGAATGTTTTAGTTTATGACAATGATGAACAAATCGGCATCGCAGCCGGTAACTATATGTGCGGTCAGGTACTCGCTAAGCCTGATTCCGTTTTGGGTCTTGCAACCGGTTCTACCCCATTAAAGCCTTATGGTCATATGATTAAGCTTTTTGAAAACGGTGCAGTTGATTTCAGTCAGGTAACAACCTTTAATCTTGATGAATACTGCAAGCTTGATGTTAATGATAAGAATTCATATCATTCCTTTATGTATGACAATCTTTTCAATCATATTAATATTCCTGATAAAAATATCAATTTCCTTAACGGAAATGCTGATGATTTGGAAAAAGAATGCAAAGAATATGAAATGAGAATTAAAAATGCAGGCGGCATTGACATTCAGCTGCTCGGTATCGGTTCAAACGGTCATATTGCTTTCAATGAGCCATCTGACAGCTTTCAGCGCTGGAGTCATGTTGTTAAGCTCAAAGAGAGCACTATTAACGACAACAGCCGTTTCTTCAATTCAATTGAAGAGGTACCTACTCACGCAGTAACAATGGGTATCGGTTCAATTATGAAGGCTAAAAGAATTCTCATTATCGCTACAGGCGAAAATAAGGCAAATGCCATCAAGCAGCTTATTGACGGCAATGTAACACCACAGTGCCCGGCATCTGTTCTTCAGTTCCACACAGATGTTACACTCATGCTGGATAAGGGTGCTGCATCAAAAATATAAATAATAGATTCAAATTAACTATAAAAATTAACAGGAGGACACGGTAATGGCTGACAAAGGCAAATTTTATATTACAACAGCAATTGCATACACATCACGCAAGCCTCATATCGGCAACAGCTATGAGATTGTTTTAACGGACGCAATTGCACGATACAAAAGATTACAGGGCTATGATGTATTTATGCTTACAGGCACAGATGAGCACGGCCAGAAAATTGAAGAATATGCAAATGCTTCAGGTGTAACACCAAAGCAATATGTTGACAAGGTTGCAGGTGAAATCAGATCAATCTGTGATTTACTCGGAACAAGCTATGACAAATTTATCAGAACGACTGATGACTATCATGAAAAGGTAGTACAGAAGATTTTCAAAAAGCTCTATGAGCAGGATGATATTTATAAGAGTCATTATGAGGGCATGTACTGCACACCCTGTGAGTCCTTCTGGACAGAAAGTCAGCTCGTTGACGGCAAATGCCCCGACTGCGGCAGAGAGGTTAAGCCAGCTAAAGAGGAGGCTTATTTCTTAAGGCTTTCGAAGTATCAGAAGCAGCTTGAGGAATTCATTGAAAGCAATGAAAACTTCATTTATCCTGAATCAAGAAAAAAAGAAATGATAAACAATTTCATTAAGCCGGGACTTCAGGATTTATGCGTAAGCCGTACCTCTTTCAAATGGGGTATTCCTGTTGATTTTGATGACAAACACGTTGTGTATGTATGGATTGATGCACTTTCAAACTATATTACAGCAATCGGATATGATCCTGACGGTTCATCAGAGCAGTACAAAAAATACTGGCCGGCAGATGTTCATATTATTGGTAAGGATATCGTAAGATTCCACACAATTTACTGGCCTATTATGCTTATGGCACTCGGAGAGCCTTTGCCTAAGCAGGTATTCGGTCATCCTTGGTTACTGTTCGGCGAGGACAAAATGAGCAAGTCAAGAGGAAATGTTATCTATGCAGATGACCTTGTTGAGCTGCTCGGTGTTGACGCTGTAAGATATTATCTTCTTTCAGAAATGCCATATACATCTGACGGTTCAATTACCTACGAAACAATTATTGAAAGATATAATTCAGACCTTGCAAACACATTCGGTAATCTTGTAAACAGAACAATTGCAATGCAGAACAAGTATTTCGACGGCGTTATCTGTGAACCAACTGTTTCTGACGCTGTTGACGCGGAATTAAAGCAGTTTGCCCTTGATACTGTACAGAAAGTTGAAAAATGCTTTGAGACCTACAGAGTTGCCGATGCTATTGAGGCGATATTGAATCTTGCAAAGCGTTCAAACAAATACATTGACGAAACTATGCCGTGGGCGCTTGCAAAGGATGAGAGCCAAAAGGCAAGACTCGGTACTGTTTTATACAATCTTCTTGAAGCAATACGATATATCGCAGTTCTTCTTTCGCCGTTTATGCCTGAAACAGCAGAAAAGATTTTTGCTCAGATGAACTGTGACATTAAGGATTATGATTCTCTTGAAAGCTTTGGCGGAACAAAAGCAGGTGTAAAGGTCGGAGCTGCAGAAGCTTTATTTGCAAGAATTGATGCTGAAAAGATGCTTGCAGAAATCGCAGCAAAGCAGGAGGCCGCTGCAAAGGCTGAAGAAAAGGCAAAGCCTGAAATTGAAGGATTGGCAGAAATTGCTTTTGAGGATTTTGCAAAGGTTGAGCTCAGAGTTGCAGAAATCACTGCCTGTGAGCCGATAAAAAAGGCTAAAAAGCTGCTTAAAATAACAGTGAATGACGGCACATCCGAGCCGAGGCAGATTGTATCAGGCATTGCACCTTGGTATAAGCCGGAGGATTTAGTCGGCAAAAGCGTTGTTATCGTTGCAAACCTCAAGCCTGCAAAGCTTTGCGGCGAGATGAGCAACGGTATGCTGCTTGCAGGTGATGTAAGCGAAGATGATGTAAAGGTACTCTTCGTTGACGGAATGCCTGCAGGTACAAGAATCAGATAATTATATATCAGCTAATGAGGTTATAATGAATATGTATCACAATATATTTGATACACATTCGCACTATGACGACAGTAAATTTGACCCTGACAGAGAAGCGCTTTTAAACACACTTCAAAGTCAGGGTATTACTTATGTTGTAAGCTGCGGATGTGATATTGAAACAACACAATTCAATTTTGATTTGGCACAGCAATATGATTATATATATTTTGCCGCAGGCTTTCATCCGGAATGTCTCGAAGGAACAAGCCTTGACGATTTAGAAATAATCAAGAAATTTGCAAAAAATGATAAATGTGTTGCTATAGGAGAAATCGGACTCGACTATCATTGGATGAGTTCAACAAAAGAAGTTCAAAAAGACTTTTTTGAGACACAGATTAATCTTGCAAAAGAGCTTGATATGCCTGTAATTGTGCACGACAGAGAGGCACATGGTGACACACTTGATATTTTAAAGGCAACAAAGCCTAAGGGCGTGGTACATTGCTTTTCAGGCTCAAAGGAAATGGCGAAAGAAATAATTAAGCTTGGTATGTATATCGGACTTAACGGTGTCGTAACATTTAATAATGCAAGAAAAAGTCTTGAGGTTGTTAAGGAAATACCGCTTGACCGCCTTGTGCTTGAGACAGATGCGCCTTACCTTGCTCCTGTACCGATGAGAGGTAAAACAAACAATTCATCCTATATCCCCTATGTTGCAGAAAAAATAGCACAGGTGCTTGATATAGAGGCGCAGGAGCTGCTCAATATAACACATAATAATGCGAAAAGATTATATAATATAAAATAAATTATTGTTTATTTAAATTATGTATTTTTCCGTTATGCTGCGTTACTGGTAAAATTTTGCTCGGTCACATATCCACATATGCTCCCGTCGTCAAAATTTTACCAAAGCCTTGCCTAACGAAAAAATACATTAATTTAAAGGCGTTTCGGATATTTACAACGTTATCTTATACTTTCGTAGGGTGCGATGTGAACCCTTTTGTCACTGCGTGACATTTCCCCTGACAGGGGAATAACATCGCACCGAATCACATCAAAACGTGTAAACGCAACGATGTGGGCATCGTTCCCTACGATTTTTTATCCAATTAAGATAAACAATAATTTATAATAGCAATGGAGACTGTGATATGGAAAAATTACAAGAAATAATAAGTGCAATGAGTGACTTTGTATGGGGTCCTGTTATGCTCGTATTCCTTGTGGGAACAGGCATATTCCTCACAATAAGACTAAAATTCTTACCTTGGAGGAATTTAGGCTCATCACTCAAAATGCTGTTCAGTAAGGAATCAAGACAAACCGATAACGGCAAGGGAGATATATCCCCCTTCTCTGCTCTTATGACAGCACTTGCTGCAACCGTCGGAACAGGAAATATCGTAGGTGTTGCAACTGCAATGGTTATGGGTGGTCCCGGTGCACTTGTCTGGATGTGGATATCAGCTGCTTTCGGCATTTCAACAAAATACGCTGAATGTGCACTTGCACTTAAATACAGAACTGTAAACGAGCATGGTGAAATGTGCGGCGGACCTATGTACACTCTTCAAAATGCTTTCAGGCATAAAAAGCTCGGTAAAATATTAGCGATATTCTTTGCTTTGTTCACCCTTCTTGCATCCTTCGGTATAGGCAATGCAACACAGGCAAATTCAATTTCAAGCTCATTGGCAAGCACATTCTCCATATCTCCTGTCATTATAGGAATTATTCTTGCTGTGCTGACAGCAGTTATAGTTATCGGCGGAATCAAATCAATATCAAAGGTTGCTACTGTGCTTGTACCTACAATGGCATTATTCTACATTGCTGCAGGACTTATTGTAATTGCTGTTAACTACAAAAATCTGCCTGATGGTATTGCTCTTATTTTTAGAATGGCTTTTAATACAAAGGCTGTTGCAGGCGGTATAACAGGCACAATTCTTTCATCTATGCGATACGGTATTGCAAGAGGTGTATTTTCAAACGAGGCAGGTCTCGGCAGTGCTGCCATATCTGCGGCATCTGCTACATCTGACCATCATGTTAAGCAGGGATACATAAATATGTGCGGAACATTTATTGATACAATTGTTGTATGCACAATTACAGGACTTGCAATTGCATCAAGCGGACTTCTCGGCAAGACAGATGCTGAAGGTGCGGCACTTACCATAGCAGCATTTGAAACTGCACTTGGCAAAACCGGTGCTGTTCTGGTAACAGTCGGCATAATACTTTTTGCATTTTCTACAATTCTCGGATGGGAATATAATGGCGAAAAGGCACTTGAATTCCTGCTCAGAAAGCCGATATACTGCTATATTTACAGAGCAGTATTCTCTTTTCTCACTTTTATTGGCGCAACTGCATCACTTGATATTGTATGGTCATTCTCAGATATTGCAAACGGACTTATGACAATACCTAACCTAATCTGCCTTATCGCTCTTTCGGGTATTCTTGCCAAGGATACAAAGGAATATCAGAAAACACGCAAAGCCGAAAAACACGAATAATGCAAATCTGCATAAAAAAGCTCCGATTCAATTGAATCGGAGCTTTTTTAATTATATATCTAGTAAC
>JAIDVA010000056.1 GCA_029059925.1 Eubacterium sp.
CTCCAAATGCAACCATAAGTTTACACTTTGAATATTGATTTTCGATTGATATTATTGCATGTATTTGATATGATTAATACAGAAAGGGGTGACTGTATGAAATTTAATGAGAATATACGCAAGCTGAGAAAGGAAAAGGGCTTATCTCAGGAATACTTTGCAGAAAAATTAGGCGTAACGCGCCAAACAATCTCAAAGTGGGAAAACGGAGCTGCAATGCCCGATTTAAAAAAACTGACTGAAATTGCAAATTTCTTCAATGTCTCGATGGATGCCATACTCGGAATGGAAACCGATGACAAAAACAGCGTTAAATTTTCATCTGCAGATGACAGCAGCATTAATAATAACTCCTATAATAATGAAAATAATTATAATAAGGAGTATGCCAATCAGCTTTTCTCAATCGCATATCAAAACCAGCAGGTGCAGAATAATGCCAATCACAAGGCTTTAAAAACAGTTGCTGTTATACTAAGCATTGCGATTGCCTGCGTGATTTTCGGCTTAATTTCACTTTTCAATACGATGGATTCAAAAATAAACAATCTACAGAACCAGATTAGTATGCTCAGCTCACAAATCACTGCGCAGCAAAATTATATATATGATGGAAATGAATACAATGAATTTGACTATGAATTTATAAGTATCAATAATATTGAAAAGGCAAATATAATCAACACAAAATTTTCATATTCACCAGACACATACCCAAAAAATGCGATTGTTTATCTCAATATAACAAACAGTGACGGAGCAACACAAAGGATTGACATGCAGCTTAATAACGGCATATTCACGGCAAATACGGATATTGATGTTACCTCACCGCCAAAAAGCATATACATTTATATTGATGACGGCGATGTAATCACCCGTGAGCTATTAGACTTTTACGAAGTAATGCCATTTGACCTTATAAATTTTGAAAACAGCTTTGATCCTTTTAATAATATGTCAATGGTTCAATGGAAAAAGAATCATAACAGTGCATTCCGAATCGATAAAATCTACTATGTTACAGAGAAAAACGGAAAAGAAGTGCAAAATAAAGAGCTGACAATTGCTGAATATGCTGACGACAACTTTAATGAATACTACACTGCCAGCTTTAACGACAGCAGTAATGATTCAAATTCATATTATACCGACCGCTATATAAAGGCAATTGACCAAAACGAAATTCTCTATAAATTCAATATTGATACTGAGCAATATACAATAACCTTCCCTAACGGCAAAAGTATAAACAATTACTACTATTAAGCCAAATTTACAATAAGCTCATAAAAACCGGCTGACTCATTTTAAGTCAGCCGGTTTTGTTATTTCATAAATTTATCAATTGCATTGTTAAGCTCTTCGAGCATTTCGTCATCGCCATCCTGAACAGCATGGACAATGCAATGCTCTAAATGGTCCTTGAGTATCAGCTTACCCGTATTGTTGATAGCAGACTTAACTGCCGCAAGCTGAACAAGCACCTCTGAACAATCCTCGCCGTCATCCACCATCTGCTTTACCTTTTGCAGATGACCGATTGCACGTGCAAGGCGGTTTGAAACCTCTTTTGTGTGTTTATGATCGTGATTATGGTGATGAGTATGATGTTCACTCATATTTTATCAAGAGCCTGCTGAATATCGGCAATAATATCATCAGCATCCTCAATACCAACACTGAAACGGATAAGATCAGGGCTTACGCCGCATTCTTCAAGCTGTTCGTCGGTAAGCTGACGGTGTGTTGTTGATGCAGGATGCAGACAGCAGGTGCGTGCATCTGCAACGTGTGTAACAATTGCAGCAAGCTTTAACGAATCCATAAACACAGTGGCAGCCTCTCTGCCGCCCTTGATACCAAAGGATACTACACCGCAGGTGCCCTTAGGCATATATTTCTTGGCAAGTGCATGCTGCTCATCATCCTCAAGCATTGCACACTTAACCCAAGTGATTTTGTCATTATTCTTAAGGAATTGGGCAACCTTTTTTGCATTTTCGCAATGGCGCTCAACTCTGAGGTGGAGTGTCTCAAGTCCCACATTAAGCAGAAAAGCATTCTGCGGAGCAGGGATTGAGCCTAAATCACGCATAAGCTGAACCGTCGCTTTTGTGATATATGCACCCTTGCCGAAGGTCTCAGTATAAGTAATGCCGTGATAGCTGTCATCAGGAGTTGTAAGACCCGGGAATTTGTCATTCTGTGTCCAGTCAAAATTACCGCTGTCAACGATTGCACCGCCGATTGTTGATGCGTGACCCTCCATATACTTTGTAGTGGAGTGAGTTACAATATCACAGCCGAACTCAAACGGACGGCAGTTAATCGGTGTTGCAAAAGTGTTGTCAATAATAAGCGGAACACCATTTGCGTGAGCAACCTTTGCAAATCGCTCTATATCAAGAATATCCAGACTTGGGTTTGAAATTGTTTCACCGAACACAGCCTTTGTATTCGGCTTAAAAGCAGCCTGAATTTCCTCTTCGCTTGCCTGTGGGCTGACAAAAGTAAAATCAATGCCGAGCTTACGCATTGTTACGTTGAACAAATTAAATGTTCCGCCGTAAATAGCTGAGGAGGAAACAATGTGGTCACCTGCCTCGGCAATATTGAACACAGCATAAAAGTTTGCTGCCTGACCTGATGATGTGAGCATACCTGCCACACCACCCTCGAGCATAGCAATTTTCTGTGCTGCATAATCGCAGGTAGGATTCTGTAAACGGGAGTAGAAATAGCCTGACGCCTTAAGGTCAAACAAATCACCCATTTCCTCGCTTGAATCATATTTATATGTTGTGCTCTGTACAATCGGGATAACTCTCGGCTCGCCGTTTTTCGGCTCGTATCCGCCCTGTACACAAATTGAATTAATGTTCATTGGTATTTCCTCCTATATTTTATAATTTAATCTCCGTGGTAATGAATATCTTCAACATCACCTGTTGACGGATTTACAGATATATCAACGCAATCCGTTTCGGTATTCACATTATCATATGTAACCACCCAAACAGGCTTTGTGCTTTTTACGCAATTTTCATCAGTATCAAAAAATGTTACCGATTCTTTATACTTACAGCCACGAAACGTAAGTACATCCTTTTCAATAGATGAGCCTATAAAGCTAAAATCATATTCCTGCAAAGCTTTGTAAGCAATATCCACAGCCTCCTGTTCGGATATATCCTTAACATTCGGATAGGTCATCACCTCATCGGTTACCTGCTGTGTATTTTCTGTCGGAGTCAAAATTACAGATGTCTTTCCATCTGCACCACTCATAACTTCACGGTCATCTTTTGCAGCTGCGCAGCCTGTAAATATGAAAATTACGCTTAATGTTAAAAGATAAATCAACAGCTTTTTCATAAAAACCTCAATTACAAATTAATCATTAAGAAAATGCCTCATTACACTTGGACCATGGTCAATGAAGTTGCCTGTTGCTTTTGCCGTTTCTTCATTGATTGCGTCAACACCTGCAATCTCGTTATTCTTATGATAAATGAGATACGGCACAGGGTCACTTGCGTGTGTGCGTGTAACAATCGGTGTCGGGTGATCAGGTAAAATCATAATCTTATAATCATCAAACTTTTTAAGTCCGTCAAAAAGAATCGGAAGAACCCGCTCATCAATCATCTCGATTGCACGAACCTTATTTTCAGGCTCATTTCTGTGACCGCATTCGTCAGGAGCCTCAAAGTGAATATAAACAAAGTCATTTCTGTCAAGCAAATCAAGAGCGGCATTTGCCTTACCCTCAAAGTTTGTATCAATATAACCTGTTGCACCCTCAACCTCGGCAACCTCCATTTTAGCACAGCCGCCGATACCCTTGATAAGGTCAACCGCTGATACTACAGCACCCTTGATGCCATAGATTTCCTCAAAAGGAGAAAGAGCAGGACGCTTGCCCTCACCCCAGAGCCAGATTGAGTTAGCAGGTCTTTTGCCTGCTGCTTTTCTTGCAATATTTACAGGATGATTCTTGAGCAAATCATATGATTTTTTCATAAGCTCAATAAGCGGCTGCGCATTATCAGCTGTTGAAAGGTGCTCTGTGATAACCTTGCCTGTAATGTCGTGCGGAGGTGTCATTTTTCCAAGGTCTGTTGTGCCGTTATCCCAGATAAGGCAATGACGATATGATACACCGGGATAGAACTTAAATTCATCTGTACCAAGCTTTTCTTCAATAAAATGAATAAGAATTTCAGCCTCTTCTGTTGAAATATCATCAGCGCAGTAATCCTCGATCGTCTTTTGCTCATATGGCAAATCATCATCTGAAAGAGTAACGAGATTTGTTCTGAGCGATACATCTGTCGGCTTCATATCGATACCGATTGATGCAGCCTCAAGCGGACTTCTGCCTGTATAATATTTCATAGGATCAAAGCCCATAACACTCATATTGGCAACATCACTGCCGGGCTTTAAGCCCTCGGCAACTGTTCTGATAAGACCAACCTCTGCCTTTGATGCAAGCATATCCATATTCGGCTTTTTTGCACACATCATAGGGGTTTTGCCATCAAGTGCAGGAACGGGATAATCCGCCATCCCGTCATATAATACAACAACGTATTTCATTGGTTACCGTCTCCTTATAGTTTGTTATCTCAATGCAGGGGAGGAGAGTCTCTATACCCTCCTGCTGATTATATATTAATTCGGGCGGGCATAACCCGCCCCTATAAAATTTTATGCTTATTTGAAGTAGTTTACACCGCTCTCAAATATCTTCATATCCTTCTCAAACGGAACGTTTGCATAAAGGTTATCGCCCTTTCGCTCACTATGACCCATTTTACCGAGAACTCTGCCGTCCGGTGAAGTGATACCCTCAACTGCACACACAGAGCCGTTAGGGTTAAACGGCATATCAGCAACAGGTGTGCCGTCCGGATTTACATACTGTGTTGCAACCTGACCGTTTTCGATAAGCTTTTTCATCACATCATCATTTGCAACAAATCTGCCCTCGCCGTGGCTGATTGGAATTGCGAACATATCGCCTGCATTTACACTGCTGAACCAAGGAGACTTAACGCTTGATACTCTTGTGTATGCCATTGATGAAATATGTCTGCCGATTGTATTAAAGGTAAGAGTAGGATCTGTATCCTTAATTTCACGAATCTCACCGTAAGGAACAAGACCGAGCTTGATAAGAGCCTGGAAGCCATTGCAAATACCGAGCATCAGACCGTCACGGCAATTAAGAAGCTTTGTAACTGCCTCTTTAACTGCAGGATTTCTGAAGGTTGTTGCAATGAACTTGCCTGAGCCCTCAGGCTCGTCACCACCGCTGAAACCGCCGGGCAACATAATAATCTGTGAGGTTTCGATTTCCTTAACCATCTTCTCAATGGTCTCATTGATAGCAGAGGATGAAAGGTTATTTACAACAAGGATGGATGCCTCAGCACCTGCCTTTTCAAATGCTCTTGCAGTATCAATCTCGCAGTTTGTACCCGGGAATGCAGGGATAAATACCTTTGGCTTTGCAACCTTGTTTTTAGCAACAAAGATTGAACGCTCTTTATAAAGCGCAACATCAAACGGCATATTCGCCTGCTTGCCTGAATCAGTAGCAAATACCTTTTCAAGCTTGCCTGTCCAAGCATCGATAAGCTCATCAACCGTCTGAACAACACCGTCAATGATGAAAATTCCGTTATCGTTTACAGTACCGAGAGTTACACCGTCAAAAGCTGTCTCGTCAGCAAGCTCAACAACAAATGATGCTTCCTTAGCTGCAAACAGAGTCTCTTTATCAAGTCCCTGTGCAAAGGTAAAGCCACACTTGTTACCGAATGCCATTTTGCATACACAGGCAGCAGCACCGCCCTCTTTGACAACGGATGCTGAAAGGATTGAGCCGTTTCTTACACCCTCATAAACCTTAACCATAAGCTCCATAGCCTTTTCAAAATCAGGCATACCTGTGCTTTCAACAACAGGAAGAGGTAAAAGTTTAACGACTGAGCCTGTTCTCTTGAACTGAGAGGAAACTGTCTTGGATGCCTCACTCATACCAACTGCAAATGATACAAGAGTAGGAGGTACATCAAGATCATTGAACGAGCCGCTCATTGAGTCCTTACCGCCGATTGACGGGCACTTATAGCCAACCTGTGCCATAAGTGCACCGAGAAGTGCAGCGGTCGGCTTGCCCCAGCGTGACGGAGCATCATTCAATTTTTCGAAATATTCCTGGAAGGTCAGTCTTGCCTTTGAAGGGTCACAGCCTACAGCGGCAAGCTTTGCAAGTGATTCGGACACAGCAAATGCAGCTGAATGAAACGGTGACCAACGTGAAAGCTTTGGAATAAAGCCATATGCCATAACGGTTGCAGTATCTGTTTCACCCTCAAGGAGCGGAATTTTAGCAACCATTGCCTCTTCGGGTGTTAACTGATACTTACCTGCATACGGCATAAGAACAGTTGCAGCACCGATTGAAGAGTCAAAGCGCTCAACAAGACCCTTCTGTGAGCAAACCTCAAGACGTGAAAGATTTGCCTTTAGTGCCTGTGCATTATCAAGATTTGCAAGACATTCAGGCACAAGCTTTGTATAATTCTGTGTATCGTCAACAGCATCAATCTCAGCCTCAGCGTGCTGAGTAACACCGTTTGTATTTAAGAAATCACGGCTGAGGCTTACAATCTTATCGCCTCTCCATGTCATTTCAAGTCTGTTGTCAGCTGTTACAACTGCAACAGGAGTAGCCTCAAGGTTTTCCTCGTTTGAAAGCTGAATGAATTTTTCAACATCAGCCTTATCAAGAACAACAGCCATTCTCTCCTGTGATTCAGAGATTGCAAGCTCTGTGCCGTCAAGACCGTCATATTTCTTAGGAACCTTGTCAAGGTCAATTTTAAGTCCGTCAGCAAGCTCACCGATTGCAACAGATACACCGCCTGCACCAAAATCGTTGCAGCGCTTAATCATCCTGGCAACCTCTGTCTTTCTGAACAGACGCTGAATCTTACGCTCGGTAGGCGGATTACCCTTCTGTACCTCTGCACCGCAGGTTTCGATTGATGAGGAGTTGTGTGCCTTTGATGAGCCTGTAGCACCGCCACAGCCGTCACGACCTGTGCGGCCGCCAAGAAGAACGATGATGTCGCCATCCTGCGGGCACTCACGCTTTACATTATCCTTTGGTGATGCACCGATAACTGCACCAATTTCCATTCTCTTAGCAACATAGCCCTCATCATAAAGCTCAGTTACCTGACCTGTTGCAAGACCAATCTGGTTACCATAGCTTGAATAGCCTGCTGCCGCGCCTGTGGTGATTTTGCTCTGCGGGAGCTTAGCGTCAAGTGTTTCCTCAAACGGAGTTGTAGGATCCCCTGCACCTGTTACACGCATTGCCTGATAAACATAGGCTCTACCTGACAGCGGGTCACGGATAGCACCGCCGAGACAGGTTGCAGCACCGCCGAACGGCTCAATCTCTGTCGGGTGGTTATGGGTTTCATTCTTGAACTGAACAAGCCACTGCTCCTCCTTGCCGTCAATAACAACAGGCACCTGAATGGAGCAGGCATTAATCTCTTCACTCTCATCAAGATTGTCAACATAGCCATGCTTTTTGAGTACCTTAGTACCAATGCATGCCATATCCATAAGGCAGACAATCTTGTCCTTTCTGTCGCCGTAAACATCCTTGCGGATTTCAAAATACTTTTCAAGCGCATCACTGATAGCCTTGTTATACTTGCTCTCATTAATCTTGATTTCATCAAGCTCTGTAGCAAAGGTGGTGTGACGACAGTGGTCCGACCAATATGTATCAATAACCTTAAGCTCGGTAAGGCTTGGGTCACGGTTTTCATCATTCTTGAAATAATCTCTTACCCAGCACAAATCGGCAATGCTCATTGCAAAGCCCATTTCTGCGTGATACCGGGCAATCTCATCATCACTCTTCTGAATAAAGCCTGTGATGCGGACAATATCAGCAGGAACATCTGAGTGCATATCAAGTGACTCAGGCATATCAAGTGATGCCACACGTGACTCAACAGGATTGATGATGTAGGACTTGATTTTTTCAAACTCAGCATCTGTGATATCACCCTTAACGGCGATAACCTTAGCTGATAAAACGTCAGGTCTTTCGCCTGCGGTCAGAAGCTGGATACATTGTGCTGCTGAGTCTGCACGCTGGTCATACTGACCCGGAAGATATTCTGTAGCAAAATATCTCCAATCCTCAGGGATTGACAATTCATAATAAACATTATCAAGGTTAGGCTCTGAAAGGATTGTGCTGACAGCAGTCTTAAATTCCTCTTCACTCAAGCCCTGAGCATCATAACGGTTGATGATTCTTAAATCCTCAAGTGCTGTTATGCCGACATTTTCTCTGAGGTCAGCAAGAGTCTGACCTGCCTCAATATCATTGCCCTTTTTCTTTTCAACAAATACACGATAAACTTTAGCCATTTATTTTCTCCTTAACAATCTTATCTGCCGCAAAGCAGGTGAAAAACGCTTTATCAAATCATTTCAGCACCGCTGAGCCATAGATATAATTATACATTTGATATTCTATCACAAAAAATATAAATTGCATATAGTAAATTTATATTTTTATTAAAAATATTTCTTATTATAATATATCAATTCATAGTGCATATTGACGAAATAATATGTTTATATTTTGTTAACACAAAATATTCACTCTTTTAATTTTTTGTGATATAATTAACAATTGAAATGCATCATATATTTTTTAGAAAGGGGTGGCACAATGACAGAAATTTTTGAAGAGGATTTTTATGAAGTTGAATTTATGAATCTTGTGGTTGACAAGGCAGATAATTTAAGGGTTGTGGAATGCGACAGTCATTTTACCGATTTCGCAGGTGTTCACCCATCTAAAATAAAGCAGGGAAAGCTTTTTTTACACGATATTATCAAGCCTGTTTACCGTGAGGAAATCATGAAGGCGCTTTGCAAAAAGAATTCGCCTTATGTTTATTTTTCGGCTGAATTTACCGATAAGGATAATAACGATATTTTAGTTCACTGTACGGGTCAGAATTTTGAGGGCTCTACCCTCTGCCGTCTCACACTTGCCGATATATCCAAATCACGCCAGAAGCAGGAGGCACTCAGGCAAAAAGCAAAGGAAATGAATTACCTTATCGACCTTGTAACAGGCGGTGTATGCCTTTTCAAGGTTACAGACGATATGCACATTCTTGTGCAGTATCTCAACGAGGGCGGCTGCAAGCTTTTCGGCACATCAAAGAGCCGTTATGTCAAGCAGGATTACCGTCTTGACGAGCTTATCCACCCTGAGGACAGAAGCCTTGTTTTTCAGGCAATCGGCAGAGCAATGGCAACTGACGAGCCGATAGATATGGAATTCCGTACAATCGTGCATCAGGATGAATACAAGTGGTGCAAGGTCAACGCAGCAATACAGGAATATGAGGATGACAACCCGATTTTCCACGCAATGCTGACGGATATAACCAAGGTTAAAGAGGCTGAGGAAAAGGCAGATAAAATGTACGATAATCTTGCAAGAGTGTTTAAAAATCTGCCCGGTGCAATTTTTTCAACCGATACCGAAAATCCGCTTACATTGCAGATAGTAAGCGAGGATTTTATAAAATTTTTAGGGCATTCACGCACCGTGCTTTTTGATGAGCATGGCGGACAGCTGACTGATTTTATGCAGGAGCGTGAGATAAAATACGTTACTGCAAATATCCGCAAGCAGCTTGACGACGGCAATCAGGAAATTGTTGTGAGATATTCTATCCGCACAGGCAGCGGAAAATTCCTTGTGGTTGAGGACAGACGAAAGCTTGTCGACCAGGATGACGGAACACAGTCTATGCTGTGCATTTTAAAAAATGTAACCAAAACATACCGCTCAAAATCAATGAATGGAATTGATTAGTAACAAAAAACTCGGTTCTGTAACCGAGTTCTTTGTTTTGTGACAACAAGCGAAGTTATGCGTTTTCATTTACTCCAGCAATAATATAAATTAGGTCACAACCAATATAACTGCATATAGAATCTATTGTTGTGAGCTTTGGCTTTGTTATTCCCCGTTCAATCTGACTGATATATCCCACGCTTACATCCATAAACTCAGCTAATTCCTGCTGGGTTATATTTCTTTTCTTTCTTGATGTCTGTATTCTTTTACCTATCAATTTGTAATCAATACCCACAATTTCTCCTAATTATGCAAAAATTTTATAACATAACAATAACACAACATTGTGTTATTGTCAACACATTTTTGTGTTATAGAGTATAATCACTACAGAGGTGATTATATGCAGAAAAAACTTACATATAAATATCAAAGAATAAGAGATTTAAGAGAAGATAAGGGATATTTGCAACAGGATATTGCAAATGTTTTAGACTTATATCTTAATACATACAGACGCTATGAAACAGGACAAACAACAATACCTGTGAATTTATTAAAAAAACTAAGCAAATTCTATAACGTTTCAATGGATTATCTGACAGAAATTGAAGAAGAGATAAAACATAATCGGTAGACACCATAATAAATTAACAGGCGAACAATGTTCGCCCCTACGATTGTTTATCCAACACTTATAATACAAATAACAATTTAAACAAAGAACCCGATTTTTTATCGGGTTCTTTATTTTGTGACAACAAACGAAGCTATACATTTTCATTTACTCCAGCAATAATATAAATTAGGTCACAACCAATATAACTGCATATAGAATCTATTGTTGTGAGCTTTGGCTTTGTTATTCCCCGTTCAATCTGACTGATATATCCCACGCTTACATCCATAAACTCAGCTAATTCCTGCTGGGTTATATTTCTTTTCTTTCTTGATGTCTGTATTCTTTTACCTATCAATTTGTAATCAATACCCATAATTTCTCCTGCTGCTTAATTTTATACAAAAACGCACACATTTATAGTAAAGGCTTATATTCATCTGTAAAACCTAACACATAATCGGCTGATACATTATAAAATTCACACAGCTTGATTAAATCTTCAACTTTGTATTGCCTTTTTCCAAGCTCATAGCTTGATATGGACGTCTGCCCGACACACAGCACCTCGGCGATTTGCGCCTGTGTTCTATCATTATCAACTCTTAAATCTTTTAATCTCTTTATATAATCCATTTCATCACCTTCATTATTTTCACAATTCAATTATATTAGAATTTCTAATAATTATCAATATAAGAAATTCTAATATTGTATAATGGTGTAAAGAGGGTGAGTTTATGCTATATAAAAAAATAAAAGAATTAAGAGTAGACAGAGATATAACACAATTTGAAATTGCAAAAGCACTCGGTATTTCACAAGGTAACTATTCTTTCATAGAAAATGGTGTAGCTAATTTAAAAGCAGATGACTTGGTAAAGATTTGCAGATTTTATAATGTATCAGCAGATTATATACTTGATTTACCGAAAGATTTAGAATACCCGAAAAGATAAACAAATGGCACCTTCAATACGAAGGTGCCGTTGTTTTTTGTTAAACTTATTTAATTACTGTGCCCATTGTGTTTGGTGCCATGCCTGCTGCATTTGCCTCGTCTGTATCAATGTGCATTGCAAGTGCATAGGAATCTGAAACTCTTACAACAACATCACCGAAGGTGAGGTTTCTGCCGTTTGAGGTAGGGATTTCAACTGAAACGATTTCGCCGTTTGTAAGACCCATTTTTTCAGCGTCTGCTGTTGTTGCATGGATATGTCTTTTCGCAGCGATAACGCCCTTTGTGAGCTCAACCTCGCCTGCAGGACCAACGAGCTTGCAGGTGCCTGAGCCTTCGATATCACCGCTCTCTCTTACAGGAGCAGCAACGCCGATTGAGCGGGCATCTGTGAGTGAAAGCTCAACCTGTGTATCCTTTCTGCAAGGACCGAGAATTGAAACTGCAGGGAACTCGCCCTTTGTGCCGATTACCTTAACACGCTCGTTACAAGCATACTGGCCCGGCTGTGAAAGCTCTTTTTTAACTGTGAGCTCATAGCCCTTGCCGAACAATGTCTCTAAATCCTCCTGTGACACATGAACGTGTCTTGCTGAAATTTCAACCAAAACCTGATTTTCCATAATTAACTCCTTAAATAAAATATAGTAAATTCTTTTCCACAATATTTTATACCTATTTACATTGTTTTTCAACACTAAATTTGATATAATTCAAATTAAGATTCAAACAGAAAAAGCAATATGATTTGAGGGTGATGAAAATGACATTGGACGAGCTTGAATTAAAATGTAAGGAATGCCGCAACTGCGAGCTTTGCGAGGGCAGGACAAACCTTGTTTTCGGCATTGGCAAAAAGGATGCCGACATTATGCTTATCGGCGAAGGACCGGGCGAAAACGAGGATTTGCAGGGTCAGCCGTTTGTCGGCAGATCAGGCCAGCTGCTTGACAAATTCCTTGAAAGCGTTGACCTTTCACGCAATAAAAATGTATACATTGCAAATATGGTTAAGTGCAGACCGCCGAAAAACCGCGACCCAAAGCCTGAGGAGCAGGAACAGTGCATCAAATGGCTGAGGGAGCAGTTCAGAATCATTCAGCCGAAAATTGTTATCTGTGTGGGCAGAATCGCAGCACAGAGACTGATTGGCAAGGATTTTAAGGTAACACAGCAGCACGGCGAATTTATCGACAAAAACGGCACACTGTTTATGGGCACATATCACCCTGCCGCAATTCTGCGCAATCCGAACAATAAAGAGGCCGCCTTCGGCGACTGGCTCAAGGTAAGAGATAAGATTGAAGAATTAGGGATTGAGATATAATCAAGAATGAAGATGAATAATGAATAGTTAATGGTCTGCGACGCAATTGTAACCGTGTGCAACACTCCAAATTATTCACTATTCATTTTTCATTAGGCAATGAAAAACCTTTACCACTTCTTAACTTTTTCTTTGACACGCTTTTGAAATAATGTGATTTAATGTGTACAACGGATAAAGAATTAGAAAAGCCTTTCTAATTCAATGGATTGATTAATTGGGGAGATGAAAAAATGAAAACAGTTTTAGTTTGCGATGATGACGATGCCATTCTGGAATCGCTGAGAATTTATCTTGACAATGAGGGCTACAATGTTCTCACGGCAACAAACGGCATTGAAGCACTTGAAAAAATCAACAAGAACGAGATTCACTGCATTGTGCTTGACATTATGATGCCGCAGCTTGACGGACTCAAAACCACGCTGAAAATCAGAGAACGTTTTAATTTTCCGATTATTCTGCTGTCGGCAAAGAGTGAGGATACGGACAAAATAACAGGTCTGGGCTTTGGCGCTGATGACTATGTAACAAAGCCGTTCAATCCGCTTGAGCTTGTTGCACGCGTTAAATCACAAATCAGGCGCTATGTCAGCCTCGGCAGTATGGAAATCAAGGCAAGCCAGCTTATCACAGGCGGCGTTGTGCTGGATACCGACACCAAGCAGGTCACTGTTGACGGTGACCCTGTTAAGCTGACACCGATTGAATATAAAATACTTGAGTATCTTATGAGCAATATGGGCAGAGTGCTCTCCTCGTCACAGATTTATGAGGCAGTATGGAATGAGCCATCCTACGCAAGCGAAAAAACCGTTACCGTTCATATCCGTAATCTCCGTGAAAAAATTGAAATCAATCCTAAGGATCCGAAATACTTGAAGGTGGTGTATGGCCTTGGATACAAATGTGAACGAGTTTAAATACTCAACTTTGAAAAAAATACTCTGCATTTTAATATGCTTTGCAACCTTTCTCGGCGCAACCGGTCTGGCAAGTGTTGTGCTGATGTCGCTTGATTACTGCCAGGATGAAATGCCTGCCGATTTTACAGACTCGGCTAAATTCAAATATCTGTTTGCAGGCAGCATATCATACGAAGTAAGTTCTGCTATGAACCAAAAAGTACAGGACGAATTAAGAGCAGAGCTTGAGGAGCACCGTGAAACGGCGGTAGATGATATTTATAATCAGTTTGCAGCTATTGAACGTGATGAGGAATATGAATATGATTATGATTATCACACACATCTTGAAACCAACGTTAATACCTCCGTTACAAATTTTACTTTTGAATTTTGTTCGGATTATGTATATAACTATACGGATTGGAGAGCCTTTGACGAAGAGAGAATAAAAGAAATCATCAATGACAATTATGATAGTTTTATCAGCGATACATTAGACAATTATTACAGCCATTCCGGTTATTATTATAGCAATAGTGTTTATCGCTATGCTCAGCTTGACGGCTACAACTCAACCAATATGGCAGAGCCGAACGAAAGCACAATTGCAGGCTATGATTACTACTATATCTACAAAAACGGCGAGGTTACCTCAAAAGGCATAAGCGATAACACCGTATCCTATGTTACTGAATGTATTGAAGATTATTCATTACTCGATTACGGCGAAAGCTTTTCACCTGAGAATGCAACAATATGCGCCGGCTTTAGCCTGCCGCTTGAAAAAATTGAAAATCCGACTCCACTTGAATTTTTTGAAAGCTACAGCGAAATGCAGGCAATAAAGGACTTTCACCCCATAGCAGTAAAGGCATATAATCATTTTGTTTCGTACTGCGTATGGGCAGTAATCCTGCTGATTATCTCCTTCATGCTTGCATTCAGATATCTGCCTGTTGCAGGCAAGCGGGATAAAAATACACCGGCAAAATTAGCATTTATTGACTATATACCGTTTGAAATTCATCTGGCAATATCAATCGCTCTCGGTGCAGGTGCAACCGCAATTTTAGTTGGCTTGATTGATAATTATTACTATTCATTTGATGTCGGCAACCCGTTATTGACATTAATTCTTGTTTATGCCGCAGTAATATGGATGCTGTTATTTGAATTCTGCGCATCTGTTGCAAGATATGCAAAGTCCGATAAGAAATTCTACAAAAACTTCTTTGTATATCAGCTTGTAAGATTCATCATTTTCATTGCAAAAAAGCTGATAAAGCTTGATATTAAAATCATCAAAGCAAT
Source organism: Eubacterium sp. (assembly GCA_029059925.1). Taxonomy (GTDB): domain Bacteria; phylum Bacillota; class Clostridia; order Oscillospirales; family Acutalibacteraceae; genus Eubacterium_R. The sequence goes on from JAIDVA010000056.1 coordinate 15,061, forward strand.
CGGCAGGGGCATAAAAAAATCAAATAACAGAATTAAAAAAGCATTTGATATTTTAACCTATGCCCCTAAGGAGTTTGCAAAAAATGTTGTTAAAATCGCAATACTCTATGTGCTTGCAAATCTGATTGCAGCTGTTATTATTTTTGCATTTTACGCTTCTTCATTCTCCTACGGTTATATTGAAGGATTCCCACTCCTGATTGCATTGCTGTTGACAGGTGCAGATTTTGCTGTTAATATTCGTCTGTTCATCAAATTCCTCAGATACATCAAACAGCTTGATATGATTATCACTGCTGCAGCTAACCACGAGGATATTGCAATGGATATCACCACGCTGCCAAAGTCGCTGCGAACACTTGCAGAGAGTATGCGATACACAAACGCAGAGCTGCAGAACGCAGTTGCAAAGGCAGTCAAGGATGAAAGGCTCAGAACAGAGCTTATCACCAATGTTTCACACGATCTGAAAACACCGCTCACCTCTATCATCACCTATGTTGACCTGCTTTCAAAATGTGATATTCAGGATGAAAAGGCACAGGAATATATCAAGGTACTTGGCAGCAGAGGCGACAAGCTGAAGAGACTCATTGATGATTTGATTGAGGCATCAAAGGTAACCTCAGGCAACATAACCGTTAACCTTACAAATCTTAATCTGTATGAGCTTTGCCTGCAGGCAACGGTTGACACACAGAGTGATTTTGAAAAAGCAGGACTTGAGCTGATTGTTAAGGAAAACAGCGACGCGCCGACCATTTTTGCCGACGGACCGAAATCCTTCAGAATCATTGAAAATCTGCTTTCAAACGCAAGAAAATACAGCGCAAGAGCATCACGTGTTTATGTGAATGTTTATAAAGAAAACGGTATGGGTGTGTTTGAAATCAAGAATGTTTCGGCTCAGCCGCTTGACATTTCACCTAACGAACTGACAGAACGTTTTGTACGCGGCGACAAGTCACGTAATCAGGAGGGCAACGGCTTAGGACTTTCCATTGCCAAGGAGCTTTGCAAGGTGCAAAACGGCGACCTTGAAATCATAATCGACGGCGATTTGTTCAAGGCAAAAGCAAAATTGCCGCTTGCAAAATAATATCTAACGACCACAAATTAAGGCGGGAGCATATGCTCCCGCCTTGTTTGATATGATTTTTTAAATTTGACTTTATGAATTTGAGACTAAATAGATATTGAAATCTTTGCGTTTGCCTTCAACAACTACTCTTTCAACCTCCTCATCCCAGAATGGTAATAGATATTTTTCGTAATGGTTTACTATTCTTTTTTTCACTTGAAAATTATTTGACAAAAATTCATCATAATTTTTTATAATAAATACATATTTATCATTAGGCAATTCATCCATTTCTGTCATAAAATCATCTTCAGAATAATAATCCTTTTTCCAACCTTCGGGAAGTTCACTAAAGCCGAACACCTCCCACAACTTGTCAAAATATTGTTCATAGGTATTTATTCCCGCACCATCCATAACCATATATTTAACATCATTGTGCCTGTATAATATTTTTTCTTTCTCAAACTCTTCTTTTGTCATTCTATATAATTTATTCATAACTTTTCCTCAGAAAATTCTTTATAAAAATTGTACAATTCGAATTATGAATTTGAGACTAAATAGATATTGAAATCTTTGCGTTTGCCTTCAACGACCACCCTTTCAACCTCTTCATCCCAGAATGGAAGCAAATAGTTTTCATATCTATTTTCAATTTTTAGTCTCTCTGTAATATTGTTCACCATAAATTTGTCAAAATTTTTGATGACAAAAATATATTTTTCAGCAGGTAAAAAATCATCATCTGTCATAAAATCATATTCCGTATGATTATCTTTCTTCCAACCTTCAGGTATTTTTCCAAAATCAAATACTTCCCATAACCTGTCAAAATATTGTTCATAGGTGTTTATTCCCGCACCATTCATAACAACATATTTAACATCATTATATTGGTATAATATTTTTTCTTTCTCAAACTCTTCTTTTGTCATTCTGTATAATGTATTCATAACAATCTCCTTTATATGATTTCAGTAAATGTTTCATAGTGGTCATCAGAGTAATATGTTCTCCTGTCATTTCCGCGAACAAATCTTTCCCTATCTCTTGGTTTACCGGGAATTTTGCTGTTTACATCAAATTCTCGGTAAGCAATTTTATTGCCGTTTGAATCCCTTTCTGGTAATTTAGAGGGTTCATTTTCATATGTTCCGCCACCTTTTGTTTTAGGATTCTGGTCATTTCTCGCACCCTTCCAGCCGCATTTTTCATATTTTCGGTATGAATCCTTAACATTACTCGGAAAATCCTCAGCATTCATCTTAGGTATTGAATCATTTGGACTGGGATTACCGGAGCTCTCACCCGAAGCAGAGCCGCCGCCTTTATACAACGGTATAAGCCTAGATATGGAGGTCTTTTTTACAATGAAGGACTTGCTTAAATTGTTGGTTTCTCCATAACCGACCTCAATTATATCACCCTTCATTTCATCAAAGGGCTTGCCGTAGCAGATAACCTTGCTTGGCTTAATTCTGCTTAACATTTCATTATAACCAAGCATAAAGTGTGATTTTTCTTTTTTAACACCTATTGTTGAGACAGCAACTATGCTGCCTTTTTCTATTGCGTCAAAGCAGAAATTGAAGCTGGTTAAATCGCCCCAACGTACGGTTGGTATAACATTAAGACCCTGTGCCTGCAGATAGGCACCGACCCATCTGTTTTTGAATGTACTGAACAGCTGCAAAGCAATAGGCATTTCCACAAACATACTGAAATCGGGTGTAAGCACAGCCTTATATTGCCTGAGCGTTTCTAATTTCTTTTCGGGATTGTTGTATATGCTTTCAAATCTGTAGTCGTCAAGAAAGAAATGTACAATTTTTTCGTAATCATCACTTTGATTAACTTTATCATAACCTATAAGCTTTACATTCTCAAGACTTATTTCCTGTTTTTTCACAAGCGGCAATTTGAACATACCAACACGCTTAAATTGATTTCGCAGGAACATAGGATCGTTCCTGTATTCATAACTTGTTATGCTATCATCTCCTGTTTTTAATATTATCCCGATGGGGATAAGCTCACAGATTAGAGACGGAAGCATATTTTGTCAAGCATTTGGGCTTATTTGGCACATAATTTAATAAAATATAGTATCAAAGGACTATATTGACAGCTGTAGACAAACAGCAAAAATCGAGGGTGAAAATTCACTCTCGATTTTGCTTTTTTTCATTATTTTTTTAAGACTCAGATCATTATTTACCACATCTTAACTTTTTCTTTCCCCCATTTTATTTTTCATATTGTTTAATATAGATACAGAATAAATCATTACGAAAATGTAAGATAATTTTCACCCAAAAGTAAGATAGAAAATATAAAATACAGACAAAAGAAAGGTGATAAATATGATGAATTTATTAGTAACACTTGACAGCGGATACGTTTATCCACTTTGTTGTATGCTGCGTTCACTTGTTGAAAGCAACCCGAATGAATGCATAAATTTATATGTAGCACATTCATCACTGACTGAGCATAATTTCAGACAAATCGCAAACGCACTTGGTAACTCTGACACCGAGATATACCCTATAAGACTTGATGACAGGCTGTTTGAGAATGCGCCGACAAAAAGCAGAATCACAAAAGAGACATACTACCGTATTTTTGCTCCCCTTTATCTGCCGAAGTCTGTGGACAAAATACTTTACATTGATCCCGACACCATCATTCTGAATTCTTTGCACTTCTTCTATTCCACAGACTTCGGTGATAATCTGATTATAGGTGCAAAGCATTTTGACGGCTTTGTTGACAGCTGGAATAAATTCAGGCGGGGCATACACCGCTCAGACCATTACATAAACGCAGGTGTAATGCTGATGAACATTGAAAAAATGCGTGAATGTGTTACTGAAAAGCTAATATTTGACTGTGTAAATAAAAATCAATACCGCCTTTTCCTCGCCGACCAGGATGTAATCAACATTCTTTTTGACGGCAGAATCGGCACGATGTCAGAATATATGATTAATCTTGACGAACGCTGCTTTAAAAGGCTTGCAAACCATATAACTGTCGACGACGCACTTGCACATGTTGAGCAAAATACAATGATTGTACACTACAACGGCAAGGAAAAGCCGTGGAACAACGAATACAGCGGCTATCTTAAGGGATTTTTTGATATTTATGCGAAGCCTGCATTAAAAAAAGAAATCAGGTGTGTATATGCAGGTGCTTAAAAAATATTTCAAAAGGCCGCCTAAAGAGACCCTGATTGCTTACGGTATCAGTATAGGTATTCTGCTTGCCGTATTCCTTGCCGTTTATCTGATATTCGGCAGAAGCATGACCGAATTCATAACGGATACCGAAAGCTTTAAGCAATGGCTTGACACATACAAGGGCTTAAGCGGTGCAATATTTGTATTTATCCGTGCTTTTCAGACAGTTATAAAAATTATTCCTGCTGAGCCGCTTGAAATTGCAGCCGGTTATGCCTTTGGCACATGGGGCGGACTTACCCTGTGCTCACTCGGTACATTCTTAGGCTCGCTTGTTATCGTTGTTCTGGCAAGAAGCCTTGGCAGTAAGTTTATATCCGCATTTATAAATGAAGAACAGTTAAAAAGTCTGAATGTTATAAGTAATAAGAAAAATCAACGGCTCTTTCTGTTTATATTCTACCTTATACCGGCAACACCCAAGGACCTGCTGACCTATGCAGCAGGCTCGCTGAAAATGAATATGGCAGAATTTTTTATCATAACAACGATTGCCAGAATACCATCAATCGTAACATCAACCATCTGCGGCTCACAGCTTGAGCAGAATAATATAAAAACAGCCGCAGCAGTATTCATAGCAACTGCACTTATATCGGCAGTGTGTGCATTCATCTATAACAAGCATAAAAAGAAGGACAGTCATTGACCGTCCTTCTTTTTATTGTGCATCATTCTGCAACATAGTTTTTATTCAGCGTCTCAATCACTCTTACCGTATCATTAATTACGGTATTGAATTTCTCACTGCTATCACCCGATACATATGTCAGAGTATATACATTTGTATCATATGAATCCTCGTCATCAAGGAACATAGGCACTTCGTATGCGTTTGACTCGAATGATGAACGATAGGTATATTCATTATTAAGATAATACTGCTTATAGCCGTATTCCGACTCCGTTCTTGCACTGAAGATGGATTCAAAATGTTCTCCGCCATCCATTCTGTAAATCCTTGATGAGGCAGTGTAATTATACTCATTCTTATATGCATAGGAATTGATGCAGATATCAACACCATTATTTGTTTTTTTCAGCATTACAAAGTTGGTGTCATTATCCTCCATAAGATTTGAAATGGAATCCTTGCTGAAAATCTTTTTGGCAACTGTACCATTCCAATTATAAACCTCCATACAGTATGTCGGCTCTTCAATAATTATATGCTGACCGGAATAATAGTTTGTGGCACTCTTTTTTACCTGCTTTCTGTAAACGATAAGCAGCTCTTCATTCCCGTCATTATTAAAATCAACAAGTCTTACAAGTGCAACACCATCGATAAACGCTTTACCATTTTCGGTTACAACTTTTGCTTTGCCGAATTTTTCATTACGCCCCTCAACAACCTGATAATAAGCATCTGCCTTAAGCTGTGAAGCAGTTTTCTGATTTTCAATTTTGGCAACAGACACATTTGCAAAGCTGTCAATATTCTCCGTAACAATATCGATAATATGCTCTGCTCTTGTATCTCTTATAACAGACAGCTTGATTGTTTCAAAATCCTGTGCATTTATTTTGCCTTTAACGGAATAAATATCATTTTTATAATCATAATCACATTCGGAATGTTTTTCAAAGGAATCACCTTTGAGTGCATAAAGAATGATTTTTTCAGGCTCTTTTTTCTCTGACTTACAGATATAATATTTGTTGTTTTTATGATAAAGACCAATCCAGCTGCCGTCCTTATCATCCTCGGTTGAATTCGCCTCCTGACTGTACACCTTGGCAAATTCCTTTTTAACGTAGCTCCACACCTCAAGTGTATAAATGTTTTTATTATTGTAAACAAGCATCAGCTCATCACTGCCGTCATTGTCAAAATCCATTTGCCTTGCATAGCAGAGTCCCGTGAGCCTTGCCATATTATCACCATAGGTATCGCTGTCCATATTGTCCCATTTAATTGAGCCATATTCGGTCATATAATCCATGCAAACCTTACCTGCATCGGTATAGAATTTATCAATTTTTTTATTCTGAGAGCTGACAGTGTGGCTGAACACTAAAACAAAAACGATAATAAAAACAATAAAAACGCCAAAGGCAGCCAGCTTGAGCACGGCATGCTGAAGATAAGACAATTCAATAATGTCACGCAAATTATCTAAGGTTTCACCGTGAACAATACGATTAAAAAATGCTTTAACATTCTGAAAAGCATCATAAAAATCAATTTTAGGTACATTAAACTTTTTATTTGACCCTGTTACAATCTCTTCAGGCTCATCATCGAAATAATTGTACTTTCTCACAGCTTCACCTCAATTCATACAGCATATACATTGACATTTTACCATAAATTAACAAAGATATCAACTATAATTATAATATGAATATTAATTACAAATAATAATAGAAAAAAGTTTAAAACAAAAATAAAAAATCCTCATTCAAAAGAATGAGGATTTTTTATGGAGCGGATGACGAGGCTCGAACTCGCTACCTCAACCTTGGCAAGGTTGCGCTCTACCGGGTGAGCTACATCCGCAAATGCAAGAGTAATTATACACATAAGCAGAGCATTTGTCAAGTGTTTTTGAAAAATTTTGTTTTATTTATCTGTTTACATATTACTTTATTTTTGTTAAAATAAAATCCTGATGAAGGGAGTGCTTTTGTGGACTATCGTGTTATGCCGTTCGGCGAGGTATGGAACGGCGGTATTTTCAATGTACCGAACAGCCTTGTTGACAAATATCTTAAAATGGCAAGTGAATATCAGCTCAAAGCACTGCTTTTTATTTTGCGAAACGGCGCCCAGTCCGATTCGCAGGCTATTGCAAAGGCACTCGGACAGACAACGTCCGACATTGATGATTTGCTGGAATTCTGGGTTGAAGAAGGTATAATTGCTGTTGATGGACAGGCTGTAACCATTCAGACAAAAACAGAAATAAAGCAAATTGAAGAACCCAAAGCTAAGCCCGTACGGGAAACACTATCCGCACCACGGCTTACACCAAAGGATATTGTTGCTTTTATACGGGATGATGAAAGCATCCGTTTTCTGATTTTGCAGGCAGAGCAGGTGCTCGGACGAAGCATCAGCCACGCTGAGCAGGAAATGCTCGTTAATATGGTGAATTACTACGGACTCAAAGCCGAAGTAATTTTAATGATACTCGAATTTTACCGCAGTGAAAAGGAACGTGGAAAAGCTATCGGCATATCATATGTCAACACAATGGCAAAAAACTGGTCTGAGGAAGGTATTGATTCAATTGCCGATGCAGAGCTGAAGCTGCAGGACATCGCACGCAGCGACAGATTGTGGAACGAAATTGTGGCAATTACAGGAATCCGACACAGACGCCCGACAGCAAAGCAGCGTGAAATGGTTGACGAATGGTTTAAAAGCTTTGACACAACAATGGTCAATCTTGCATCGGATATTATGAAAGAAAACACATCAGAGCCATCACTTGCATACATAAACAAAATCTTAAAGCAATGGAAAAAGAAGGGCATAACCTCACCTGCACAGGTTCAGGCCGAACAGGAGGCCTTCAACAAGAGCAAAGAGGATAAAAAATCAGACAAGCTCAAAAGCAAACCGTCATACGATTTGGAAAAAATCAAACGTGACGCAATGGATAATACAGAAATTTAGAGAAAACATAAGGAGGTGCAGCAATGTCTTATTCACAGGAGGTTTACAGCCGTGCCGCAGAAATGCTTGAACGCAGACGTGAAAGAGCAAATCTTGAGGCACAGGACCGATTTGATGAAATCAGCGAAAAGCTGCCCGAGCTTGATATAATCCAGCGCAAGCTGGCACAAATAGGACTTAACATTTCAAAGGTATTTCTTTACAGCACGGACAAGCAGGCTGATATTGAACAGCTGATGAAGGAAAGCCTTGATTTGCAGGAACAAAAAAAGGCAATACTCATTAAAAACGGCTATGGTGAAAATGCACTTGATGTACAATTCACCTGCCCTGCCTGCAAGGATACAGGCTTCATCGGCAGCAGAAGATGCAAATGCCATAATGAGCTGTTAAAGGACATTGAACGCAGCAACCTTGCAAAAATCGCACCAATCGAGGACTGCACCTTTGAAACCTTTGACACAAGATATTACCCCGAGCAGGTTATGGAAAATGGTATTTCACCAAGGGACAAGGCTGAAAAAATCAAGAACAGCTGCAGCAAATACGCTGTTAATTTTGGCCGTTCATCAAAAAATATTATGTTTATGGGTGGTACAGGGCTCGGCAAAACCCACCTTTCACTTGCAATTGCTAATGTTGTTATCAACAAGGGCTGCAGCGTAGTCTATGGCACAGCACAAAACATCCTAAGCGATTTACAGAATGAGAATTTCGGCAGGGATAATAATTTGAGATATTATGAACGTGCAGTTTTAAATTGCGATTTGCTCATTCTTGATGATTTAGGCACAGAATTCAAAAGCAATTATACGGTTGCCTGTCTGTATAACATCATTAACTCAAGATTGTCTGCCAAACTGCCGACAATTATTTCGACAAATTTCACACTTGATGAGCTCGAGGATAAATATGACCAGCGCATAACCTCAAGAATAACAGGTGAATACAGTCAGCTGGTTTTAGTCGGCAATGACATAAGATATATCAAATAATAAATATAAACAGGTAAAATTATGAGAGATTTTTTTATTAAACTGAAAAACCTGTCGCTCATCACAATAGCCGCAGGCTTGATAATCGGTATTCTGCTCTTATTTCAGCCGGACAAAACCGTACAATTTGTAAGCATACTGTGCGGAATAACGGTTATAATGCTCGGTGCCGGTGCATGGATATCCTATTTCACAAAAGTAAAATCAACAATCCTTGCCATATTGGGATCACTTGCAATCATCGCAGGAATCATACTTTGCATAAAATACGAAAGTATTATTTCAACCGTGCTGTTTTTATTTGGAATATTCATACTCATAAGCGGCATAGTTGATTTTGTATCTGCAATTGATGCAAAAAAGAACGATTTGAAAAGCTGGATTGTATCACTGCTAATGGCGGCAGCTACCATAATACTCGGCTTATTGGTGGTTGTGAATCCGTTTAGCAGTATGCTTGTACTGACAAAGCTGTTAGGTGCTGCACTTATTGTTTATGCCGTTATGGACCTGATTACCTTTATTCAGGTGAAAAAGGTTGTTAAATACAGCCTCAGCGAACAGATTGATGTAGAAGCGCAGGAACACACAGAAGATTAAAAAATCAAGGAGTATTAACGATAATTTTTACCGTAATACTCCCTTTTTATTAAGAGGTAAAGCTATGGACAAAATTAATGCTGGCTCTTATCCACATCTGGCGCTGCCGACGATAAGG
>JAIDVA010000057.1 GCA_029059925.1 Eubacterium sp.
GCTCTGGAGTTGGGATATAGCTGTCAACAGCATCCATGAGCTCCTGAATGCAAGCGCAAGCAGGATCGTCGTTTGATGGAGCCTCAAGAGCCTTAAGAGCTGAACCCTTAACGATTGGGCACTCATCATCAAACTCATACTCAGCGAGTGTCTCACGGATTTCCATTTCTACGAGCTCAAGAAGCTCTTCGTCGTCTACCTGGTCAGTCTTGTTCATGAATACGATGATTGCTGGAACGCCAACCTGACGAGCAAGGAGAAGGTGCTCCTTAGTCTGAGCCATAGGACCATCTGTTGATGCGATTACAAGGATAGCACCATCCATCTGAGCAGCACCTGTAATCATGTTCTTAATATAGTCAGCGTGGCCTGGGCAGTCAACGTGAGCATAGTGACGAGCTTCTGTCTCGTACTCAACGTGAGCTGTGTTGATTGTGATACCACGTTCTCTCTCTTCAGGAGCCTTATCGATATCTGCATAGTCCTCGAACTTAGCAAAGCCCTTGTTTGCAAGATACTTTGTGATAGCAGCTGTAAGAGTTGTCTTACCATGGTCAACGTGACCGATTGTACCAATGTTTACATGTGGTTTGGTACGGTTAAATTTTTCTTTTGCCATTGGAATTTCCTCCTTAAAATTTACAATAGATAAATTGTCAAAGATATTCTAACAAATACATCTAAAAATATCAAGACTTTTTTAATAATTTACAATCCAATTAGTCTTTCTTAGCTCTTTCGCTGATGATTGACTCACTGATTGATTTTGGAACAGGCTCGTAACCGTCAGGCTCCATTGTATACTGACCACGACCCTGTGTCTTTGAACGAAGGTCATTTACATAACCAAACATTTCTGAGAGCGGTACTCTTGAGTTAATCTGCTTAGCACCTGCTCTGTCTTCCATACCCTGAATCTGACCACGACGAGAGTTAAGGTCACCGATAACGTCACCCATATACTCTTCAGGTACAATTACTGTAACCTTCATCATAGGCTCAAGGATGATTGGGTTAGCACCCTTAGCAGCGTCTTTGAATGCCATAGAACCTGCAATCTTGAATGCCATTTCAGATGAGTCAACCTCATGATAAGAACCATCATAAAGCTCAACTCTAACGTCAACAACATTATAGCCTGCAAGAATACCGCTCTTCATAGCGCCCTGGATACCATTGTCAACAGCAGGGATATATTCCTTAGGAATAGCACCGCCGACAATCTGGTTAACGAACTCGTAACCCTTGCCGATACCGTTTTCATCAAGGTTAGGCATAATACGAATCTTAACGTGACCGTACTGACCTGAACCACCTGACTGTCTCTTATATTTAAGGTCTGACTGACCGTTGCCCTGAATTGTCTCTTTATAAGCAACCTGAGGAGCACCAACATTAGCCTCTACCTTATACTCACGAAGAAGACGATCAACAATAATCTCAAGGTGAAGCTCACCCATACCAGCGATAATTGTCTGTCCTGTCTCTTCATCTGTATATGCCTTAAAGGTCGGATCCTCTTCAGCAAGCTTTGAAAGGCCGATGCCCATCTTTTCCTGACCTGCTTTTGTCTTAGGCTCAATAGCAACACGGATAACAGGCTCAGGGAAATTCATTGATTCAAGAATAATTGGGTGAGACTCATCACAAAGAGTATCACCGGTAGTTGTATTCTTAAGACCTACAGCTGCAGCGATATCACCTGCATAGCATACAGGAATATCCTCTCTGTGGTTAGCGTGCATCTGAAGAATACGGCCCATTCTTTCCTTATTGTCCTTAACTGAGTTATAGCAAGGAGTACCTGCTTCAATAGCACCTGAATATACACGGAAGAAACAAATCTTACCTACGAATGGGTCTGTTGCAATTTTAAATGCAAGAGCTGCGAAAGGCTCATCATCTGAAGAATGACGAACTTCCTCTTCATCTGTATCAGGGTTTACACCCTTGATTGACTCAACGTCTGTTGGAGCAGGCATAAAGTCAACAATAGCATCAAGAAGCGGCTGAACACCCATATTACGATAAGATGTACCGCAGCATACAGGAACCATATCATTAGCAAGTGTAGACTTACGGATAACCTTTTTAATCTCATCAACAGAGATTGCTTCCTCGCCTTCCTCAAAGTACTTCTCCATAAGCTCCTCGTCCTGTTCTGCAACATGCTCGATAAGCTCTGTTCTGTACTTTGCAGCTAATTCCTTCATATCGTCAGGAATTTCTCTTATTTCAAACTTCATGCCCTTTTCCTTTGCAGGATCAATATAGATGATAGCATGATTTTCAACAAGGTCAATAATTCCCTCAAAAGTATCCTCACTTCCGATTGGAAGCTGGATTGGAAGAGCATTACATTTGAAACGGTCTCTGACCATATCAAGTGCTCTGTAGAAATCGGCACCCATAATGTCCATCTTATTAACATAGATCATTCTTGGTACCTTATATTCGTCAGCCTGACGCCATACAGTCTCAGACTGTGGCTCAACACCGCCCTTTGCACAAAGAACAGTAACTGAACCGTCAAGTACACGAAGTGAACGCTGAACCTCTACTGTGAAGTCAACGTGACCAGGTGTATCAATGATATTGATTCTATGGTCTTTCCAGAAACAAGTTGTTGCAGCAGATGTGATTGTGATACCACGCTCCTGCTCCTGCTCCATCCAGTCCATTGTTGCAGAACCCTCGTGAGTCTCACCAATCTTGTGATTGATACCTGTGTAATACAGAATTCTCTCGGTGGTAGTTGTTTTACCTGCATCAATATGAGCCATAATACCAATATTTCTTGTCATTTCAAGAGATACTTTTCTTGGCATAATATCCTCCTATTAATATCTGAAATGAGCAAATGCTTTGTTTGCTTCTGCCATCTTGTGTGTATCGTCGCACTTCTTTACAGCGCCGCCTGTCTTGTTAACTGCGTCCATAATCTCTGCAGCAAGACGTTCCTTCATAGTTCTCTCTGAACGCTGACGAGCGTAAAGAGTAATCCAACGAAGACCAAGTGTCTGTCTTCTTTCAGGACGAACCTCAAGAGGAACCTGATAGGTAGCACCACCGATACGGCGAGCCTTTACTTCGAGAACAGGCATTACATTTTCCATAGCTGACTCAAAAGTCTCAAGCGGATCATTGCCTGTCTTTTCCTTAATGATGTCAAATGCTCCGTAAACGATTTTCTGAGCGACACCCTTTTTTCCATCAAGCATAATGTTGTTGATCAGTCTTGTAACAAGCTTTGAGTTGTACAATGGATCAGGTAATACATCACGCTTAGCGATTTGACCTCTTCTTGGCATCTCGCTTCCCTCCTTCATAAATTTTCAATGAGTTCATAGGTACTCGGTTTTCCCGTGGAGTCAACAAAAGGTCATATACTTATATATTGGTATATAAACTATTGTTATTCCATAAGAAACTTTGTAAGGCTTACTTTTTAGCAGCCTTTGGTCTTTTAGCACCGTACTTAGAACGGCTCTGCATTCTTCCGTTAACACCCTGAGTATCAAGAGTACCACGAATGATGTGATAACGTACACCAGGAAGGTCCTTAACACGTCCGCCGCGGATCATTACTACTGAGTGCTCCTGAAGGTTATGACCAACGCCCGGGATGTAAGCAGAAACTTCAATTCCGTTAGTAAGACGAACTCTGGCAATCTTACGAAGAGCTGAGTTAGGCTTCTTAGGAGTAGCTGTTTTAACTGCTGTACAAACACCACGCTTCTGAGGAGAATTGTTATCATTCATAACATTCTTCTTTGTGTTCAGGCTCTTAAGAAGAGCAGGAGTCTTTGACTTCTTCTCTATTGACTTACGACCTGTTCTTACAAGTTGGTTAAAGGTAGGCACAATAGTTTATCTCCTTTCAAATTATTTTTATACGCAATATGCGCATAAATCATACAATAATAATAAAAAATTTATTGTATCATTTAAACGCACACCGTGGGACGAAGCCAAACTTCGCCCCAAACGTTGTGTTTTTTACTAAATACCCACAGGCATATTTGTTAAATATACACAAATTCATACCCATGCAAATTAGCATTATACATTATGACATTGTATTTGTCAAGAGTTCTTGCAATTGTTCAAGATTTAAAATTTCGTCGCTTGCTTCTGATGAGAAATAGCTTGGAACAACATCAACATCTCTGAATACTTCCATACCTGTGCCGGCAGGAACAAGCTTACCGATAATAACATTTTCCTTAAGACCTATAAGCGGATCGCTCTTACCCTTGATTGCAGCATCGGTAAGAACTCTTGTTGTCTCCTGGAAAGATGCAGCTGAAAGGAAGGAATCCGTTGCGAGAGAAGCCTTTGTGATACCCATAAGAATAGGAATATAGGTAGCCTTCTTAAGCTCGGTCTCGCCTGCTCTGATTCTCTTTTCAACCTCAGCGTTTGCCTCGTCAACAGCAGCAACATCAACCATTGTACCCGGTACAAGGTCAGTAGCACCAGCCTCGTCTACAGTACACTTCTTGAGCATCTGACGAACAATAACCTCGATATGCTTATCGTTGATATCAACACCCTGTGTACGGTATGCAAACTGAACTTCTTTGATAAGATAGTTATAAACAGCCTCTTCACCGAGGATAGCAAGTACATCGTGCGGATTTACAGCACCGAGTGTAAGCTCTGTACCCTTCTGGATATGAGCACCCTCTACAATGTTTTCGCAAAGACGTGCACCATAAGGGATGAGATATTTTCTCTCTTCAGCAGTCTCGCTGTTGAATACAACAACATGACGGCTCTTCTTGATTTCTTCAAATCTGACATCACCCTCGATTTCAGAAAGAATAGCAAGCTGCTTTGGTTTTCTTGCTTCGAAGAGCTCTTCTACTCTTGGAAGACCCTGTGTGATATCAGCACCGCCGGCAACACCACCGGTGTGGAAGGTTCTCATTGTAAGCTGAGTACCAGGCTCACCGATTGACTGAGCAGCAATAATACCAACTGCCTCACCAACCTGAACAGGCTCGTTAAAGGCAAGGTTTGCACCATAACACTTACGGCATACGCCGTGACGTGATTTACAGGTAATAAGTGAACGGATTTTAACAGCCTCAACACCTGCAGCAACAATACGTTTCGCATCATCCTCAGTCATCATTCTGTCTGTCTCCATAAGAACCTCACCTGTATTCGGATCAATGACAGGCTCAACGCAGAAACGACCTGTAAGTCTTTCCTCAAGTGGTTCAAGAACACGGTTACCATCCATAATCTTTGAAACTACGATACCATCATGGCAGCCGCAGTCATCATCACGGATAATTACATCCTGTGATACATCAACAAGACGACGGGTAAGGTAACCTGAGTCAGCTGTACGAAGAGCTGTATCGGCAAGACCCTTACGAGCACCACGAGATGAGATAAAGTATTCAAGAATATTAAGACCTTCACGGTAGTTAGCACGGATAGGAACCTCGATTGTCTTACCGGCTGTGTTTGCAATAAGACCTCTCATACCTGCAAGCTGACGAAGCTGTGAGGTACTACCACGGGCACCTGAGTCAACCATCATGTGGATTGGGTTGTGCGCACCGTCAAAGTTACTTGTAAGCTCGTTAGAAACCTTATTTGTACAATCCTCCCAAGCCTTGATTACAGCTGAGGAACGCTCCTCGTTTGTGATAAGACCATAGTTATAATTGTATGTGATTTCATCAACTCGCTTTTCAGCTTCGGCAAGATAATCCTTTTTCTTTTCAGGAATAAGTGCGTCAATTACGGCTACTGTTGTACCTGAAATTGTAGAATATTTATAGCCCTGATTCTTGATAGCATCAAGAACGCCTGAGGCAATTGAAACACCGTGAGCATTAATACATCTTTCAGCAATCTGGCCGAGCTGCTTTTTCTTAACAACAAAGGAAACTTCAAGCTCGAATTCATTGTCAGGGTTTGATCTGTCAACAAAGCCAAGATCCTGAGGAACAGGATTATTGAATATAATTCTACCAATTGTTGTAATAATAA
>JAIDVA010000058.1 GCA_029059925.1 Eubacterium sp.
TTATTAGGGTGTGTAACATCCTAATATAAACAATAATTTACTTGACAAATATTTTTTATTTGATATAATATCCTTACAACTAAATAGTACCCAAGTAAAAACTATGATGCAGAAAAAGACCTTGTAATTTAGTTTAAGAGAGTTGACGGTCGGTGTGAGTCAATACAGATTATACGGTGCATAGCTCTCTGCGGAGTTGCTGTTCTGAATAGAAATGAATAGGAACAGCCGTGTTGCGGCGTTATCGGCAAAGGCATTGATGGATGCTAAAGGGCAGATTATTCTGCTGAAATAGGGTGGTACCACGTAGATATTACGTCCCTATACCAACTTTGTGTATAGGGGCTTATTTTTTGCTCCTGTGCAAATCAAAAAGTAAAAGGAGATTGATATTATGAAAAAAGGGTATGAAAAATACGTCGGCTTCAAGCCGATAGACATTCCGGACCGCACATGGCCCAATAATACGATTACAAAGGCTCCTGTATGGTGCTCGGTCGATATGCGTGATGGTAATCAGGCACTTGTTGATCCTATGAATTTGCAGGAAAAGCTTGAGCTTTTCTCAACACTTGTTAATATTGGTGTTAAGGAAATTGAGGTTGGTTTCCCGTCCGCAAGCGAGACAGAGTATGAAATTCTCAGAACTCTTATTGACGGCGGCTATATTCCTGATGACGTAACCATTCAGGTGCTTGTTCAGGCAAGAGAGCATCTTATTAAGAAGACCTTTGAGGCTATTAAGGGTGCTAAAAATGTAATCGTGCATTTTTATAATTCAACCTCAACACTGCAGCGTAAGGTTGTTTTCAAGACAGATATGCAGGGTGTAATTGATATTGCCGTTAAGGGTGCAAAGCTCATCTATGAATTAACGGAAGAGCAGAAAAAAACGAATCCTGAAACAAATATCCGTTTTGAATACAGTCCTGAAAGCTTTACAGGTACTGAAATGGATAATGCAGTTGAGATTTGCCGACAGGTTATGGAGGAACTCCATATCACGAAGGAGAATCCTATTATCCTTAATCTTCCGTCAACAGTTGAAGGCTCAACTGCAAACGGCTATGCTGACCAGATTGAATATTTCTGCCGTCATCTGCCAAACCGTGAGGCTGCCATTATTTCTCTTCATCCTCATAATGACAGAGGAACAGGTGTTGCTGCTGCTGAGCTTGCTCTTATGGCAGGTGCAGACAGAGTTGAGGGTACACTTTTCGGCAATGGCGAAAGAACAGGTAATGTTGATATTGTAACACTTGCTCTTAATATGTGGACACAGGGTGTGGATCCGGAGCTTGATTTCCACGATATCAATAAGATTAAAGAGGTTTATGAAAGAACAACCAAAATGACTGTTCCGCCTCGTCACCCTTATGCAGGTGAGCTTGTTTTTACAGCATTTTCGGGCTCACATCAGGATGCTATCAACAAGGGCAAAATGTATATGGACGAAAGCGGTACTGACATGTGGGAGGTGCCTTACCTTCCTATCGACCCTGCCGATGTCGGCAGAGAATATGAGCCGATTATCCGTATCAATTCACAGAGCGGTAAGGGCGGCACAGCATATATTCTTGCGAATGAATACGGCATTAAGATGCCAAAGGCTATGCACCCTGAATTTGGCGCAGTCGTGCAGAGGGCTTGTGACGAAAAGGGCAAGGAGCTTAAAACATCTGAAATTTTCGACCTGTTCCAGAAGGAATACAGAAATGTTTGCGGTCCTTACAGATTAGTTAATTATAAAATCAGCGAAGAGAAGAATGAAGCAGATTATTTAACTTCTGTTCACTTCGAAGGCGAGCTTAAATATAAGGACAATGAGCCGGTTAAGATTGATGGTACGGGCTCAGGACCTATTGGCGCATTTTGTCAGGCTATGAACAAGGTAGGACTCACAGGCTATGAGTTTGTTGATTACAGTGAGCATGCTATCGCTGTAGGCTCAGACTCAAAGGCTATCAGCTATATTCACTTGAAAAACCCACAGGGCAAGGATGTATTCGGTATCGGTGTAAGCCACAATATCAGTTACGCATCCATGAAGGGTATTATCTGTGCAATTAACCGTGACCAGACTGAAACAATGCGTGACGATACAATGCCGGGTATCTTTGATGTTTGTTAAGTGGACAGGGATATGCATGCTTTTGAAGTTTTGTTAGGTATTTGCATAGTAATTGCAGTGACTGCATTGGTTTTGGTTTCAGTAAATTCTACAAAAATAATCAAATCCAACAGAGATAAAACGATAGCAGATGTTGAAAGTAAGCTTGACAAAAATTTATCTGCAATGACTTTTTTGGCAATTGCCGCAGCAGTATTGTTTGTAATGAATATTATGATTAGATAGCAAGGTATAATGCGGAGGATAACAACTATGAATAATTATAAAATCACAGTATTAAAGGGTGACGGAATCGGCCCTGAAATTGTTGACGAATGTATAAAGGTGCTTGATAAGGCAGGGGAAAAGTTCGGCTTTTCACTTGATTATGATTATCAGCTTTTAGGCGGTGCTGCCATTGATGAGTATGGCGTGCCTTATCCAAAAGAGACCGAGGTTTCCTGCAAGGCAGCTGACGCTGTACTTTTAGGCTCTGTCGGCGGACCTAAGTGGGATACGCTTCCAAGTGAAATCAGACCTGAAAAGGGACTCCTTGCAATCCGTGAATCTCTTGGTTTGTTCGCAAATCTCCGTCCTGCAAAGATTTTTGCACCGCTTAAATCAGCATCTCCGCTCAAGCCTGAAATTATCGGTGACGAGCTTGATATTCTGATTGTTCGTGAGCTTACAGGCGGTATCTATTTCGGTGACCGTGGAACTTATGAAGAGAATGGTGTTGTTGGTGCCTATGACACAGAGCGCTACACCTATCCTGAAATCAAGCGTATTGTCAAAGCAGGCTTTGAGTATGCTATGAAGCGCAACAAAAAGCTTACCTGTGTTGATAAGGCTAATGTTCTTGATTCTTCCAAACTTTGGAGAAAGGTTATGGAGGAGGTAGGCAAGGACTACCCTGAGGTTGAAATTTCTTATATGTATGTTGACAACTGTGCAATGCAGCTTGTGCGCAATCCAAATCAGTTTGACACAATTGTAACATCAAATATTTTTGGTGATATTTTATCTGATGAGGCCTCTATGATTTCAGGTTCAATCGGTATGCTTGCGTCTGCATCACTTGCTGAGGGCACATTCGGTATGTATGAGCCTATCCACGGCTCTGCTCCTGATATCGCAGGACAGGGCAAGGCAAATCCGCTTGCTACAATCCTTTCAGGCGCTATGATGCTCAGATATTCTCTTGGTGAAAGTGCGGCTGCCGATGCGATTGAAAAGGCAGTTGATACAGCACTTACCAAGGTAAGAACACCTGATATTGCAGAGGATGGACTTGATACCGTTAATACCTCTCAGATGGGTGATAAGGTAGCTGAATTGTTATAATATAAAAAAAGATGTTCCCCTCTGCTTATTGCTTAAGCGTCGGGAATATCATTTTCTTTCAGCAGGAGTCATAATCTTCTGCAGATAATCGGAGGAGAAATATGAAAAAGAGCAGAGTATTGGAAGAAAAACAGATTAATATTTTTATAATCGGGTTTATTGTTTTCCTTGTGTTTGTGATTGGTTTTGTCGTTTTTATGGTGCATCATTCAAAAAATAAGCCTGAGGAAAATCTAAGCGATACGTCTGTATCTGTTACACAGCATCTGTCAAAGCACGAAAGCGAAGCTTTATCCGAAAGCACTACATCACAGCCGAGCACCAAAACGAATAATACCGAAAAGACAACGCAGCGTGCCAAGGAAGAAAGCACATCAAAGCAAAACAGCACTTCACGTTATAATGTAGATATGAAGGCTGAGCGTGAGCGGTATCAAAAAGAGTGCGACGCAATCAATAAAAAATATGATGAAATGATTTTGGAAAAAGAGATTGTTAAGGAACGTTTGAACACAGAGCTTTCTATGGAAGAGGATAAGCTTGAGTTGATTTACAAGGAGCTTGATATCATTTCAGCCGTAAATGGAGCAGAAGTTGATTACAGCAGCAATTCAAGGGTGATTGAGCAGCAGGCGAAAATCGATGACTTGGCTGACAGTATTGCACAGTTGGACCGTGAGATTGAGCAGGCAAGAGCTGACAGAAATGCCGAGCTTTTGGCTGCCGAAAAGGCACATCTTGATCGTATAGGATAGTTTTATTATCAGTATTGTAAAGTAAGGGAGTATGATATGGCTGATTGGAATTCAGAACAATATTTGAAATTCAAAAAGGAACGTACACAGCCGTCCATTGATTTGGTGAATCGAATAAATATTGAAAATCCAAAGCGTATTATTGATATCGGCTGCGGTCCTGGAAACAGTACGGTGGTACTGAAAAAGCGTTATCCGAATGCTTATATACTCGGTGTTGATTTTTCGCCGAATATGATTGAAAAAGCAAAGGCTGATTATCCCGAGCTTGATTTTATGCTTTTTGATGCGACAAAGGATTTTGATAAGTTGGATGGTAAATTTGATATAGTATTTTCAAACGCCTGTATTCAGTGGATACCGAATCATAAAAAGCTTCTGTCAGATATGATGGGTATACTGAATAAAGGCGGCATTATGGCACTTCAGATTCCGTATCAGTTTAATCAGCCTATGCATAGAATCGTTGATGAGGTTGCGTCAAGACCTGAGTGGAAAAGACTAATTCCGTTTGAAAAGGTATTCAATATCCTTAAAGAGGAGGAATATTTTGATTTGCTGGCAGAAATAGCATCCGATTTTTCAATGTGGCATACCACTTATTTCCATCGTATGCCATCACAGCAAAGTATCATTGAATG
Source organism: Eubacterium sp. (assembly GCA_029059925.1). GTDB lineage: Bacteria > Bacillota > Clostridia > Oscillospirales > Acutalibacteraceae > Eubacterium_R. The sequence goes on from JAIDVA010000058.1 coordinate 4,851, forward strand.
GTATCGTTCAACAGGACTCAAGCCTTATCTTGATATTCTGTCAGATGATAAAAAGGCAGAATTTGAAAAGGATGTTTTTGAAGAGGTGAAAAAGGCTTATCCTGTTCAGAACAATGGTGAGGTAATATTCCGATTCCCGAGATTGTTTTTTACAGCAGAGAAATAATATAATATAAATTATTGTTTATATTAGTAAGCGTTGGATGAATTATCGTAGGGAACGATGCCCACATCGTTCCGTTTACATGTTTTGATGTGATTCGGTGCGATGTTATTCCCCTGTTAGGGGAAATGTCACGCAGTGACAAAAGGGTTCACATCGCACCCTACGAAAGTGTAGGTTGCGTGATTCGTAGGGGCGCACAGTGTGCGCCAGCCAACATTATCGTTGTGCCCACGGGCGAACATTGTTCGCCCCTACGATAAACAATAATTTAAATTGTGATGAAGCAGGTTACTTATGTAATCTGTTTTATTTTTTATATTTTTTGAAAAATGTGTCAACTTTTGTATGTCAGCAGGGACTAATATATAGAAG
>JAIDVA010000059.1 GCA_029059925.1 Eubacterium sp.
AATCAAAAATGCAAGTGTGGATGAGCTTGCCAAGGTCAGCGGTATAAGTCAAAGCAACGCTCAGAAAATCTATGATTTTTACCATAGTTAAACGTAATCTTTTAGATGCATTTTCGCATTTTTATTCTGTCAGCATAATTTTATTTTGTAAAAATAATGTTAATCTGCTTGACTAATAATTGTCTTATTTGTATAATGTAGGTTGATAGTGGTAAAATATGTTCATTTATAAGTGAATTTATTTTGTTTTTCAAGGAAGATATAATTAATGATGCGTGTTATTACAGGCGTTGCCAGAGGCAGAAGACTCGAAACTCTGCCCGGTGATGATGTTACAAGACCTACAACCGAATCTGTTAAGGAAGCATTGTTTTCAATGATTCAGTTTGAGATAGAGGGCAGAAAGGTGCTTGACCTTTTTGCAGGCTCCGGTCAGCTGGGTATAGAGGCTTTGTCACGCGGTGCAAGGCACTGCACCTTTGTTGAGGGCAACAGACAGGCCTATAAGGTTGTTGAAGGCAACCTTGCACATTGCAAGCTTGAAAATAATGCGAAGATTGTTTTAAGTGATGCTGTGTCATTTTTAATGAGAAAGGATAATTTTGATATTGCCTTTCTTGATCCGCCTTATAATCAGGGCTTGATAGAGAAATGCCTGACGCAGCTTTTGCCATTCATGTCGGATGATGGTGTGGTGGTTTGTGAGACTTCTTCAAATGAGAATCTGCCTGAAAGCATTGACGGCTGGAGTGCTGATCGAGTAAGGCGATACGGCAAAACCAAGCTTACCCTTTACCGAAAGGATTAATATAAAATGAAAATTGCTATTTGTCCGGGCAGCTTTGATCCCGTAACACTCGGACATCTTGATGTTATTGAACGTGCTGCAGAGCTTTTTGACAAGGTTGTTGTGCTTGTTCTGAATAACAGCTCAAAAAAATCCGCTTTCACTGTTGATGAAAGAATGGAACTTATAAAAAAGTGTATTAACAATCCAAAGATTGTTGTTGATACATACAGCGGTCTGTTGGTTGATTATGCCAAACAATCAGGTGCTGCTGCAATTGTTAAGGGACTTCGTGCCGTGTCTGATTTTGACTATGAATTTCAGCAGGCACTTATAAATAAAAGTCTGTATCCGGAGGTTGAAACAGTTTTTCTTACTGCAAAGGGTGAGAATATGTTCCTTTCCTCAAGTATGGTGAAAGAGGTCTGCAGCCTTAACGGCGACATTTCACCGTTTGTCCCCAAGGAAATTGTAAAAGATATAAATTTAAGATGTAAAGGAGAAAAATGATATGACAAATACCGATATTTTGCTTGAAGATTTAGAGGATGTGCTTGATGATGCTACCTCCATTCCGCTTAGTAAAAAATACGCTGTAGACGTTGATAAAATCAAGACTATTATTGAGGATATCCGTCTCAACACTCCACAGGAAACAAAGCAGGCAAAGGCTATTGTAGATTCAAGAAACAATATTCTTGAAGAAGCTAACAAGCAGGCTGCTGATATTATCGCTAAGGCTCAGGAGCAGGCAAGAGAGCTCATCGCAAGAGATCAGATTACACAAACTGCACAGGCTGAGGCTGCTGATATCCTTGCTAAAGCTAAAGAGCAGGGCGACGCTTATGTAAGAGATGCACAGAATCAGGCATCAGAAATTCTCGGTAATGCTACCAATCAGGCTAATGAGATGGTGACAACTGCGCAGAATAAGTCCCGTGAGATGCTCACTGCTGTGAATAACTATGCAGATGATACACTCCTTGCAATTGACGATTCACTCTATAAGGCACTTTCAGATGTAAGACGTATCCGCCAGGGCATTATGAACAGCCAGAATAAGCATAATAACTAATTGAATTGATGATACGATAACAAAACCCACGAACATTTTGTTCGTGGGTTTGTTTTGCTTTTGGCGAATATTAAAAATTTATATTTGTTCAGTTAAATGAATTGTGATTTATTTTGTTATAATATCATTTATACCATTCATCAAAGCATCCTGTAAAAGCGTTGTGTAATCTGAATATTTTTCTTTATTCTCTTGAATTATCTTATCAAACACTTGCTTTAAAACACCATCTATAATAATTGTTATTCCTTCTACATTTTCTCCTGTTTTATCATTTGTAAAAGTTTCTTTCATCATTGTTATTTTATTTCCCATTTTAAATTTCTCCAATCATATCTATAAATTATAATTTATCTGCTCACTAAATTGAATTC
>JAIDVA010000006.1 GCA_029059925.1 Eubacterium sp.
TAAAAATTATGGTATGTGTTATTTTGGTAATTGCTCTGGCAATTGTCGGTGTGCTGTTTTTTCCGTTAATGGGTGAAAAGCACACTGAGATATGGAGTGCGGACCAGCAATTTGATATTTCAGAAATCCAGACAGTTGAAAAGAATAGGGAAGACTTTAAAATTCTTATGTTCACAGACACTCAGCTTTGGGCGGATTTAGGCAAAAACAAGGAATGTTATGAACAAATGGATGCACTTGTTGAAAAAGTTCAACCGGATTTGATTACACTTCCGGGTGATGTCCTGTCAGCTATGGCAAGCCGTTTTTCGATCCATAATTTTATTGAGCATATGGAAAACTATGAAATTCCTTGGGCACCTGTTTACGGCAATCATGATAATGAAATACCTACTAACACGCTTAATTGGCAGGCTGATAAATATATGGCGGCTGAGCATTGCCTGATGCAGAAGGGTCCGTCAAATCTTTATGGCTGCGGTAACTATGTTATCAATATTACTGAAAATAACAATCCCGTTTATACCTTATTTATGTTTGATAATGGCAGGTACATAAAGTATCTTGATGAAAAAACAAATGAGACTTATACCAAAGAAATTTATATGGGTTATGAGCAGATTGCCTGGTATGAATGGAATGTAAAGGGTATTGAGAATGCGGCAGGCAGAATTGTGCCGTCTATGACCTTTTCACATTTTGCACAGCCGGAATTCAGAGAAGCCGTTGAAAAGTATGGTGTCAAAGCGGATGATGACAGTTATACTATTCCTGAAGAATATGGCTTTGGCTATTGTCAGTATCTGCCGGGTTCTGCACCTGTTAAATCAGGGTTTTTTGATAAATGCAAAGAGCTTGGCTCAACAAAATATATGTTCTTCGGTCACGATCATGAAAATAATGCAAGCATTACATATGAAGGCATTACTATGACCTACGGACTTAAGACAGGTCCGTCACCGGTTCCTTGGAATTTCGCGAAGGAAACAGGAGGAACCCTTATCACGATTACCGGTGAAAAGGAAAATCAATCAGTCAGTATTGAACATATTGTTATGAATGAGGAAAATGTATGAATATAAGTATCTGTGCAGCTCCAAAGCCTGTAAAAAAAGGCAATTTTAATTATTCAAATATTGAAAGTCCATATGGCGTCAATACGCAGTATTTTACAAAGAATGGTAAGCCCTATACAATTATTGCAGGAGAGATTCATTTTTCAAGAGTTCCAAGAAAACGCTGGAGAGAAACTCTGCTGAAAATGTGTGAATGCGGGATAAATACAATTGCTACTTATGTTTTCTGGAATTACCACGAGGAAGTCAAGAATGTGTTTGATTTCAAAGGTAATAAAGATATAGCAGCGTTTTTGAAAATATGCCAAGACATAAGTATGCCGTGCCTTTTGCGTATCGGTCCGTGGTGTCATGGCGAGGTTATACGAGGCGGTTTCCCTAAGCGAATTAACCTTATGTTAAAAAAACGTTGTGATCATCCTGCATATCTTAAAGAGGTACGTGAATACTGGCAGGGGCTTTATAAAGAGGTTAAGCCATATCTTGACGGCGAAACGGTTATCGGACTTCAGCTTGAAAATGAATATACAGGTCCGACTGAGCATATCAGAACTCTGCGTAAAATTGCTGAAGAAATTGGATTTAAAGTTCCGTTTTTTACTATGACAGCATGGCCGTCAGGCAAGCCCGATCATGATTTTCTTCCAATGATGGGCGGTTATCCTGATGCACCGTGGACTATGGGTAAAAAAGCATTGAAACCGAATAATCGTTTTGCAATAACGCCTGCAAAAACTGAGGATGAAATCGGTGCGGATTTACATAAAAATGCAGTAGTTAATGATAATGTGTATGATAATATTCCTTATGCCTCCTGTGAAACGGGTCCCGGCAACCAGGTAACACAGCACCGCAGACCGTTTATATCTGAAAAGGATGGTTATGGTGTCGGCTTTGCAAAATTTGCAAGCGGTGTAAACTGGCTTGGATATTATATGTTTTGCGGCGGTACAAATCCGAATGACAGACTAATGCAGGAAAACAGGCTCACAGGTTATCCCAATAATTATCCGATTATTGATTATGATTTTCAGGCACCTATAAGCCGTTATGGTGTCTGCCGTGGACATGGAGACAGGCTCAGACTGATGCATCT
>JAIDVA010000060.1 GCA_029059925.1 Eubacterium sp.
GCCGTGACGTGCATATCCGCCGTATGTATCAACGATTATCTTACGTCCTGTAAGACCTGAATCACCATGAGGACCGCCGATAACAAATCTGCCTGTCGGGTTAACATAATAATTCGTATCCTCATCGATGAGTTCAGCAGGAATTGTTGTTTTGATAACCTTTTCTATAATATCAGCCCTAAGCTGAGAAAGCTCAATATCAGCACTGTGCTGGCTTGATACTACAACAGTTGTAACTTTAACAGGCTTGCCATTTTCATATTCAACGGTAACCTGTGTTTTTCCGTCAGCATAGAGGTATGGCAATGTACCATTCTCTCTCACTTCTGTGAGCTTAACAGCGAGCTTATGAGCAAGACTGATTGGCATTGGCATGAGCTCATCAGTTTCGTTGCAGGCATAACCGAACATCATGCCCTGATCGCCGGCACCATTCAGGTTATATTCATCGTCTTCGCTGTTTTTCAGCTCATATGATTTATCAACACCCATAGCAATATCAGCAGACTGCTTATCGAGTGCTGTAAGCACTGCACAGGTATTCCCGTTAAAGCCTTTTTTGTCATCATCATAACCGATTTCACAAACAGTTTTACGAACAATTGCGGGAATATCTACCTGGGCATTAGTTGTGATCTCACCCATAACAAGAACCTGACCTGTTGTACATGTGGTTTCACAGGCAACACGACTCATCGGATCCTGCTTTAACATTTCATCTAAAATTGCATCGGAAATCTGGTCACAGATTTTGTCCGGATGTCCTTTAGTAACAGATTCACTTGTAAATAAAAACTTTGACATAATATCCTCTCCTTGCAGTAATAAAAAAACACATACGAGTGTATGTGCAGCAATAAACCTCATCACTCGGAATAACGCAGGTATTAGCACCTTACAAATGCAGGTTGCTGTGGCATCAAAGGGCCTGTCCCTCCGCCACTCTTGATAAGCAATATTCAGTTCTCAATAATAATACATCAAAGAAGGTGCCTTGTCAACTATATTTTGTATATATTTTGTTTTTGACAAATTAATAACAATATATATGAC
>JAIDVA010000061.1 GCA_029059925.1 Eubacterium sp.
AGCCAATATATCTCTCTTTTTTGTAAGTTGGATTTTGCTGCCTATAAGACAAACGATAATATTAAATATAAATAAATCTGGATTTTAATCAAAGCTAATACTCGTGTTAAAAAAGTTTTCATCAAGGTAACGCTATCATCAGGTCTTAGTGAATGCAAGTTCCTGAGGGTTCAAGACCCTTCTTCCGCACCATATCAGGCTGACAAAAAGATGTCAGCCCTTGAAACCCCGCTTATATCGTTTTTTTTTGCATATTAAGAGGCGAAATTTTAACATTCATTTTCATAGATTTATTTAGGGTGTTTTTACCTAGAGTAAGAATTTGAACTTTAAAATTGGATAATTCAGTAATCAGGGATTAGTAATATTGGATATTGCTAATTCTTTTTTTATTGCTCAAAGAGCAACAAGGTTTTGACTTGCTTATGCAAGTTCAGGTTCTTATTTTCAAAAAACAACAGAAAGGAGAAAAGATGTTTTTTTACAGACAGAAAACTTCGTGGACTTGAAAAGTTTATGCTACTGCCAAAATATCCAACACGCAAAGGCGGAGAAAGATATCGCGGCCATATAATTACACGAAAGGAGATTGCAACTGTGTAAATTGTCTGCATTGGAAAAAGAAGTATGGATGCAGCCTAAAAGTGTGCCTATATATTCAGGAACGAATAGATTGCGGTACTTGCTCTTTTGACAAAAGCAAAAAAGAAAAACAGAGATAATGCTTCAACTGGGGGAGGGCAGAGTGTGGCAGAAAATAATGTGCCTGTGCCGAAGTTGAATAATGTAAAATGAATTGTTATTCAATATGTCAGATTTACCTTAATGGCTTTAGTTAGCTGAAATATTCACATATAGAATGATAGGATTTCGTAATTTTATGATTGTTTTTCAAAATTTATATGCATTGATATGTTGTATAATTTTAACCATAAAATGTATAATAATGAGGAATAATTATGCTAAAAAAAATACCAAGAATTATATCACCGGAACTGCTTAAAGTGCTTTGTGAAATGGGCCATGGTGATGAAATTGTAATTGCTGACGGCAATTTTCCGGCAGCGGCATACGCAAAAAAGCTTATCAGGGCAGATGGAATCGGTGCCACTGAAATGCTTGATTCCATTCTTCAATTAATTCCGCTTGACCAATATGACGATAATAATTTTGTGCTCATGGAAAAGTGTGCAGGTGACAATGCGGATACATCATTATGGGAATCGTATAAAGTGATTTTAAAAAAGCACGAGCCTGATGCAGTTATGTCTTTTGAAGAACGTTTTGATTATTATGAAAGAGCAAAGAAGGCTTATGCTATAGTGGCTACAGGCGAAGAAGGGCAGTATGCTAATATAATTCTGAAAAAAGGCTGTGTTCTTTAATGCGTTTTGGAGGATGTTATGAACAAAATTTGGTATAAGAAATCGGCAAAAAACTGGCGTGAGGCTTTACCGATAGGCAACGGCTTTACAGGTATTATGGTATATGGTTCACATAAAAAAGAAAGACTTTGTTTTAATGATGGAACGCTGTGGTCAGGTTATCCGAAAGATTATAATTCTGCTGAAAGTTTTGATAATCTTGATAAAGTGCGCAATCTGATTTTTGAAGGTAAAAACAATGAAGCCGATTCTCTTTGTGAGGATAAGCTCAAAGGCTTTTACAGTGAAACTTTTTTGCCGTTAGGCGATATTTTAATTGAATTCAGCAAAACGGATAAAAGTATAAATTCAAGAAGCCTTAACTTATCAACAGGTATTCATACCGTTCTTTCAAACGGATGCAGGTCAGAAATATTTTCATCCTATCCAGATAAGGTAACTGTTTATCAGATGAAATCAGATAAATGCTTTTCTGTTAAGATCAAAGCGAAAAGCAAGCTGCATCATTGTATAAGCACAGATGCAGACGGCTTAACACTTTTCGGAAATGCACCTGACTATGTTGCACCGAATTATTTGCGTACAAAGCTTTTTCCTGTAAAGTATAATGAGAAAAAGGGCATGGCATTTTGCTTGTGCCTGCAGGTGGATACAGACGGAAAAATTGAAAGCAAGAAAAATAATATCAGAATTGTAAATGCAACGCAGTTTACGATTTATTTTGCTACTGCAACCGGTTTTAACGGCTTTGATAAAATGCCCAGCACAGATGCAAATACTGTTATAAAAAAGTGCAAGTCACATTTATATCGTGTTGAGAAAAATTATGATGAACTGAAGAAAAGGCATATTGATGATTTTTCAGGCCTTTATAATCAGCAGAGTATTTCATTTAACAAAGATATTAATATTCCGACCAATGAATTGATTAAAGCGGTGAAAAATGGTGCAGACGAAAAGACGATTTGCGAGCTGCTTTATAACTACGGCAAATATATGATTATTTCAGGCAGCCGAAAGGGCGGTCAGCCGCTTAATCTTCAAGGTATATGGAATCATTCTGTTCGTCCGCCGTGGAGCAGTAATTACACGGTTAATATTAATACGCAGATGAATTATTGGGGAGCATCCCGTTCAGGTCTGTCTGATTGTATTGAGCCGCTGATTCAAATGGTTTCTGAGACTTTGCATACAGGCAGAAAAACAGCTGAAATCAACTATAGATGCCGTGGCTTTGCCTGCAACCATAATGTTGATATATGGCGAAAAACACCTCCTGTTCAGGGTGATGCGAATTATATGTTTGAGCCCCTTTGCGGTGTTTGGCTTGCAAATGAAATATATGCGCATTATAAAAATGGTTTTCTTAGTGACTATGAAAACAAGATTGAAGAAATCGTTACTGAGGCTGCAAAATTTGCAAGTGATTATTTGGTTTTGCATGATGAAAAATATGTGGTATGTCCGTCTGCTTCTCCTGAAAATGTGTTTGTGAATAACGGTAAAAAGTGCAAGCTTGATTATGCCTCTGC
>JAIDVA010000062.1 GCA_029059925.1 Eubacterium sp.
AACTAAAGCGTTCTATTCGGCTGACAAAGATATTTTTGTTTTTCCAGAATTGGCAGACGCAATCATAACCGCAGTCCTTAGATACAATAAAATATTCTTTTTCAGGATTTTTCTGTATACAAGCACCAAGATATGATGAAAGCTGAAAATCAAGTGAATTCGGTGTTCCTGTCTCAAGCTTTATATAAAGCTTTTTCGCCGTTATTCTTTCAAGCTCCCTATGCAGCTCCATAGTTATACGTGCAGCATTTTTACTGTAAAAAAATATCAGCTCATCATTTTTTGTCAGACCGAGAAGTGATATCCCCTCTAATGCTCTGCCGCTTTCATTTTCGTAATCAATTAAAAAACAAGCTATAAATTTTATCCTTTGAAATAAAAAATGCACAGCCGAAGCTGTGCAATAAAACGCATGCTCCGATTGTCGCCAAACAAATTCATAATTCGCACTAAAAAGCAGCATGATGAATAGAGCACGCATTTTTATCAAGAGATAAAAAATACACGCTGTCTTTTTGAACGAAATATTGAATGTTGTTTGGCAATTTCAGTATATCAAAGTTTAAAGGATAAGTCAATAAACAAAGGGCAGTTCAGAAGAACCGCCCTTTGCTTTATCTTATTTTTTCAAATAATTAACTGTTTTAACTACTTCGCCATTTCTTGTATAAACTCTCGGCACTCGCTGTGAAACACGGCAGGGCAGTTCATAGTTAAATGAATGCGCCAGCTCAGATACCTCCTCCATTGAGAGAACGGCATCACCTTCACAACCAACAAGAGTAACATCATTTTCAAGCACAACATTATCAATACCGGTAATATCAACCATCAGCTGATCCATACAAACTCTTCCGATAATATTGGCATATCTGCCATTGATAATAACCCTGCCGATATTTGAAAGACAGCGTGGGTAGCCATCAGCATATCCCACGGGAATTGTTGCAACAACTGTGTCCTTTTCTGTTACATATGTGCCGCCGTAGGACACTTCTCTGCCCTTTTCAAGTACTTTTATGTGGCTGACATATGATTTCCATTCCATGGCAGGTCTGATATCAAGCAAGGATTTGTCAACCTCGCCCGACGGATATAGTCCATAGGTTATGATACCTGAACGCACCATATCAAGCATATCATCAAAGACCATTGTGCCTGCTGAATTATTAATATGCTTAATTGAAATCGTTACATCACGCTTAGCAAGCATATCTGCAAAGCTGTCAAACAACAGCTTTTGCTTTTTAGCCTTTGACAAATCACTTTCATCAGCTGTTGCAAAATGCGAGAAAATTCCCTCTGCCTTGATATTGGGAAGAAGTGTAATTTTTTTGCAGATATCCGCACTTTCCTCATTAACCTGAAAGCCGATTCGGCTCATACCGGTATCGATACAGAAATGAAAGAGTGCCTCTTTACCCTGCTTAACCGCCTCATCTGACAATGCCTTTGCCGAATCATATGAAAAAACAGGAATACGGATGTTATTCTTAACCACAATATCAAACTGCTGCGGTGACACGTAGCCAAGAATGAGTATCGGTTTTTTTATTCCCGCATCAACAAGCTCCATAGCCTCATCTATACACGCAACGCCGAAAAAATCACACTTATCCTCAAGCACTCTGCCTATTTCAACTGCACCGTGACCATAGGCATCCGCTTTAATGACTGCGAGCAGCTTTGCTCTGCCGCCAAGCTTTTTGATTATATTATCAATATTATATTCAATGGCATCCAAATCAATCTTAACGTAAGTTCTATGATACATTTATATACACACCAGTCTAATTAATTATATCTGTTTTCCTTAAATAATTATGCATGGGTTATATTTTAATACTACCCGCCAAAAAAGTAAAGTTAAAAGGCAGGTAATTCATAATTTTTTAATATGTGTAAAAAGATAAGAAGGCCGGAACTGCAT
>JAIDVA010000063.1 GCA_029059925.1 Eubacterium sp.
AGATTGGTATAAGAGACAGGAACTGCAGGTGCAATAATGATTTTTACAAAATTATGATAACAGAAATAATATGCTGTATAATCGGCTCAATCGGTTTTTCAATAATAATGAAAGTGCCGAAAAAAAGTTTAATATTCGTTGCATTGGGTGCGGCAATAACTGCAACAATTGAACGCATACTATCAGGCTTATACGGAGAATTCACAGCCTGTATTATTGCTATGGTATGCCTTTCATTCTACTGCGAGCTGATCGCACGGATTATAAAAACACCGACAACAGTTATACTGATGCCATCAACAATTCCTCTGCTGCCGGGAAGTTCAATTTATTATGCAATGCTTTATGCTGCTCAATCAGACACAAAGCTTTTTGTCAGCTACGCAAAATCAACCCTTTACGCAGGGCTTGGAATTGCACTGGGAGCAGTTATAGGCTCAACAATAGTACAAACAGCATCTTTTTACAGAAAAAATAAAAATGATACCAATTCGTTTTAGTGACGTGTATCATCATCAAAACACTCACAGAATCGTGCGGCAAATGCAGGCTCTTCACCACCGGCATACAAATGACTTATGTCGCCGAACTGCTGACATCTGAAAACAGCAATTCCCTTTTCCCTTTCCTCTGTCACAAGTGTTGTTACTGAGGTCGGCAAAGCAACAAAATTATGCCACAAAACCATTGGTGAGCATGACAGGATATGAGACAGAATAACACATTCAACCGCAAAATGGCAGAACAAAACAATTGTATCATGATTTGAATTGTTAACCTTATAATATCTGTCGGCATGCTCATAGCCGTGCTTTTTCAGCAATTCATCTATACCGGCACAAACCTTTTTATATTCCTTTTCGGCATTGTGACTTTGCATCAGCTTTGTTTTATACCAGGTTTCATTACGGTAATACTTATCATCCAATGTCCATTCAAGCGGCTTTCTGTCCCAGCAGGAGCTTACTTTCAGCCCTTTTCTGATTTTACCATTAAACTCTCTGAGCCAATCAAGCTCAGTTGCCTGTCTGTTCATTTTCTTAAGCGTTAAGGAAGCAGTATCCTTTGCTCTGCCAAGCGGTGAGCAATAGAACGCTTTAATATCAAGCATTGAAATTCTGTCTGCCAAAAGTGCTGCCTCATGCCATCCTTTAGGCGTAAGCGAATCCTTTACATAATCAGGGTCACCATGTCTTATAATAACTATTTTCATATCATCACCTATCTGCATAATATCACATTTGATATGTATTTGCAATTATGGTAGAATAATAATATGAGAATTTTAATTGACGCGGACGGCTGTCCTGTAACAGGAATAGCCACAGAAATTGCAAAGGAATATCATGCAGAGGTTATAATATTCTGCGACACAAGCCATATATTTGATTACGACAATGTAAAAGTGATAACGGTAGGCAAAGGAGCAGACAGTGCAGATTTTGCACTTGTAAATAATATAAAGGAAAATGATTTGGTTATCACGCAGGACTACGGTTTATCGGCAATGGCACTTTCAAAAAAAGGAATTGTCCTGAATCAGAATGGTTTAATTATTAATGATATGAATATTGATACCCTGCTTGCCACAAGGCACATTTCCAAAAAAGCAAGAATGAGCGGCAAGCATTTAAAAGGACCGGCAAAAAGAACGCAGCAGCAAAATATCATCTTTGAAAAAGCACTGAGAGGTATACTTGATGAAAATTTTAATAGTACCCGACAGCTTTAAGGGAACACTCAACTCAAGTAAGGTATGTGAATGTATAAAAAACGGAATATTACAAACAGCTGATGCGCAGATAGCTGCGCTCCCCTTTGCTGACGGTGGCGAAGGATTTGCTGAATGTTTAGCAAACAGCTGTAATGGCAATACACTTTACACCTATACGACTGATATATATGGAAAACGTATAAAAGCACCTATATATACATACGGAAAAACGGCTGTAATTGAATGCGCTTCGGCAAGCGGACTGCAAATGAAAAAGGATGTTATGAACGCGACATCCTATGGCACAGGCGAGTTGATAAAACACGCTATATCAAAGGGATTCAGGCACATTATGCTTGGTCTCGGAGGCAGTGGATGCTGTGACGGCGGAGCAGGTGTATTAGCTGCACTTGGTGCGAAATTCAGAAATATTGACGGGGAAATAATTGACTTCCCATGCGGTAAGGATTTAGAGAATATTTACGGTGCAAGCTTCATCAATATTGTAAAGGATATTCACTTTACATACGCTTGTGACGTGGATAATCCATATTATGGCAAGAATGGTGCGGCTTATGTGTTCGCACCGCAAAAGGGTGCTGATAAATCTCAGGTAAAAAGACTGGATAACGGCTTAAAAATGCTGAATGCTTTTTTGCCGAATGATGTAAGCCTTATCAAAGGAGCCGGTGCGGCAGGCGGAATCTGCGGCGGATTATACTCTGTCTATGGCGGTGAAATCAAAAGTGGTTTTGATATACTGTCAGACGCATACGCCCTTGAAAATAAAATCAAAGAAAGCGATTTGATTGTAACAGGTGAAGGCAGAACAGATAAGCAAACATTAATGGGTAAGCTGCCATACAAAATCAGTCAGCTTTGTAAAAAATATGACAAAAAATGTGTTATTATCAGCGGAAGTATTAAAAATGTAAAATTCGGTGACAAAATGATAAGTCTTGTTGACGAAAGTACAACAGCGGAGCAGGCTATGGAAAATCCTGTTGAAATTTTAACGGAGAAGGCAAAATATATATTGCAATAGCAATGTTTTAAATATATAATATATAAT
>JAIDVA010000064.1 GCA_029059925.1 Eubacterium sp.
TCACAGGCCCAGCTTTATGATTGGATAAAGGAAGATTATCCGCAGATTTATGAGCGCGTACTTGATGCCGCAAGAACACCGAACTGGGATGTTCAGGGTGCAACCTGGGTTGAAATGGATTCAAACCTCATCAGCGGTGAAAGTCTGATAAGACAGTTCTATTACGGCAAAAAGTTCTTCCGAGAGGAATTCGGGCAGGATATGAAAATTCTTTGGCTGCCTGACAGCTTTGGTTATTCTGCCTGCCTGCCGCAGGTGATGAAGCTTGCAGGCGTGCCGTATTTCCTCACGCAGAAAATGAGCTGGAACACCGTTAATAAATTCCCATATCATACCTTTAAATGGCAGTCACCTGACGGCTCAGAGGTGTTTGCACATATGCTGCCTGATGAAACATACAACAGTCCTGTTAAGGGAACACGTCTTAAATTCGGAGAAAGAAATTATCAGGAGAGAGCAATAAGCAATCATGCAATGATGCTTTACGGTATAGGTGACGGCGGAGCAGGACCGGGATATGAGCATATTGAGCGTATGCACCGTTTTAAAGACCTTTCACATATGCCGAAGGTAACACCTAAAAAGGCACTGGATAGCTTTAAAATTCTAGATGACGGAAAAACCAATTATCCGACGCATATGGGTGAACTGTATCTTGAAAGACATCAGGGAACCTATACAACGCAGAGTAAAAATAAAAAGTATAACCGCAAGTGTGAATTTGCACTTAAGAATTATGAATACCTCATGCTGCTTGCCAAAGAGCGTGATATGGATATTCCGATTTCAGGAGAAGAGCTTGAAAAAATATGGAAAGAGGTATTGCTTTATCAGTTTCACGATATTCTTCCCGGTTCATCAATAGATCGCGTTTATGATGAAAGTGTTGCAAGGTATGAAAAAATCCTTGCTCGTCTTAATGATGGAATAGAAAACCTGTCAAATCAGCTTTTCGGAAAAGGCTTGCTTAACCTTAATTCCTTTGCACAAAGCGGTATTTTTAAAGTTGATGGTGATTGGTATTATTTCGATGTGCCTGCAATGGGCTTTGCTCCTGTGTCCCAGATGAAAAAGATAAATGAATTTACAGTTAAAGCAACAAATAATACCATTGAAAACGAAAAATTGTATGTTCAGTTTGAAAACGGTTGTATCGTTTCTCTGTTTGATAAAACACTCAATCGTGAGTTTGTACAGCGTGGCAAAAAAATGGGCGTATTTTCAAGCTATACAGATATCGGCGATTGCTGGGATATCAGTCCGATAAATTATCAGAAAAGCCGCCGTGATGCAAAATGCATATCATTTGAAATAAATCTTGATGGTGCCTGTGCAACTGCTGAGGTAGTGTTTAGACTCGGTGCAAGCACAATCAAATGCAGTTATATCCTTATGCAGAACAGCGAAATTCTTGAAATGAATCTGACAATTGATTGCCATCAGAAAAATAAGATGATGCGTGTGGAATTCCCTGTCAGTGTAATCAGTGATGCATGCAGTTTTAATGTGCCGTTCGGACATATTAAGCGTGCCACAACAGAAAATAACAGTGTTGAAAAAGCACAGTATGAGGTTTCAGGGCAGAAATTTGTTGATATCAGCGATGATAAATATGGAGTTTCTATTATCAATGATTGCAAGTACGGATACAGATGTAAGGGCAGCGTGATTGATATTGACCTTATCAGAAGTCCGCTCAGAGGTCCGGGAACAAATGTTGACCAGGGCGAGCATACATTAAAACTTGCTGTTTATACGCATAGTGGTAAACTATCTTCTGACACATACAAATACGCTTATGCGGTTAATAATGAACTTGTTGTTGTTAATGGTGTTGGTGATTTGGGTGATTTTGCACCGTTTAAGTGTGATAATGAAAATATCATTCTTGAATCCGTAAAAATTTCTGATGATAATGCAGGTGCAGTTTTGCGTCTGTATAACTGCAGTGAAAGTGTTCAGAAATGCACTGTAAGCTTTGACGGATATGAGGTGTTAGGCATTACAGATATTATGGAAGATGAAGCTATTGCAGCTAATGATTTGTTGGAATTCAGACCTTTTGAATTGAAGCTGATAAAAGTGATTAAAAAGTAATAATTTCTATTGCATATTATATGTTCTAAAATATCAATGGTGGTACTGTGTAACTTACAGTACCACCACTTTTTATTATCAAGACGATAATATTTATCTTCAATGCAAAAAAAGATTAAGCGTTGCATATAATAACAGCTGCCCGCATACCATATCTGTTCCTTAGCACCATTCATAGAAATTCTTTTAGTTGCTTTAAGCTTTTATAAAAATTCGTCTGAATATCATTTTTTATCTCAGCTTATTTTCCTCAGAACCCTCCACTATATTTACATTAATTTTCATTAAGCCATCTTATTGCACTGAAGGCATAAACAGCACTGCCGGTAGTAAGAATATCTTCATTAAATACAACACTGCTGTTGTGCATTGGCTTTCCGTATAATTCATTTTCCTGAGCAGTTCCTGCTCCGATTACTAAATAACTGCAGGGAATTTCATAGGTATAAGAAGCAAAATCTTCTGATCCCATACCGCCCTGTTCAAAAATAACAACATTGTTTTTGTCATAAATTTCTTTAATATATTCGGCTATTTCCTTAACCATTTCAGAATTGTTTTTTAATGGCGGTGCAGAGGCAAGTTCGGTAACTTCTGCACTTCCTTTGAAAAGTGCAGCTGTCTGAACTGCAATTTCTTCAATTCTTTTAAATATATGCTCTGAAATATTTTTGTCCATAGAACGGATAGTTCCTTCTAAAATTACTTCATCAGGAATAATGTTCGGTGCATTTC
>JAIDVA010000065.1 GCA_029059925.1 Eubacterium sp.
TTCCGTTTAATCCATTTTTTCCACTGCTGTTATTAAGGCTCAGAGTGCGGAGAAGAATAGGATGTTCTCATCTGCAAACTCATTCAACTGTGGCAGTCTTGGTCCGGAGATTGTTTACTATTTTTCGACCTACTGCGATATGATTGATATGGGCCAAATCAAAGCAGGCGAAGAAATTAACGTTGTTGTGCCTACAGGCAATTTCGGCAACATTCTTGCGGGCTATTATGCAAAGCAAATGGGCCTGCCGATAAAAATGCTTGTTTGTGCATCAAATAACAACAATGTTCTTACGGATTTCCTGAAAACAGGAACATATGACAGAAACAGAGATTTCTTTGCAACAACATCTCCTTCAATGGATATACTGATTTCATCTAACCTTGAAAGACTTCTGTATCATATGAGCGGTGAGGATGATAAGCTTGTTGCTGATTTGATGAACAAACTTTCAGCTGATGGCAAGTATACGGTTTCTGATGCGCTTATCAGCAAAATTCAGAGCATTTTTGATGCAGGATATACTACAGAAAAAAGTGTTGATTCAACAATCAAGGCACACTTTGATGATTATGGCTATCTTTGTGATACGCACACAGCTGTTGCAGTTAAGGTTTATGATGAATATGTTAAAGCGACCGGTGATGATATCCCGACTGTTATTGACTCAACAGCTTCACCATATAAATTCTCTGCAAGTGTTCTTAACGCAGTTCTTGATGGTAAGACACCTGTGCTTGATGAATTTGAAATGGTTGATGAGCTTAATAAGACTACAGGTACAGCAGTACCAAAGCCACTTGCATCACTTAAGGATAAGCAGGTAAGATTTACTCATGTATGTAACAAAGAAGATATGAGTCAGATGGTATTTAAGCTCTTGGATTTATAATACTATGAATTTTATACAAAAAAATACGGCTCTGCAAAGGAGCCGTATTTTGCTTTGAAAAATAATTATCTGCATTCGCAGCCTTCACAGCACTCAAATGTTTCGCAAGCTGTGTCGGAAATGCTTGTTGCAGTTCGGTCGCCAACACTGATTGTGCCTGCGTGACAGTTGTTTGTTTCACCATGGAATTTACAGTTTTTTACGTGACAGGTAATTCCTTTAATTTCCTTATCCATTTTGTTTCACTCCCTTCAACATTATTATTTGTTGACTTATTACTTTTATGCAAGGAGAAAATATGTCATTATTTGCAATTGCCGATACGCATTTGTCTTTTGGTACCAATAAACCCATGGACGCATTTGAAGGCTGGCAGAACTATACTCAAAGACTTGAGAAAAATTGGAATAATTTGGTAGAAGATAGTGATTTCGTCATTATAGCCGGTGATATTAGCTGGGCAATGAGCTTTGAACAGCTGTATGCTGATTTTGATTTTATTAATAAATTAAAAGGCAAAAAAATAATTCTTAAAGGCAATCATGATTATTGGTGGAATACAGTAAAAAAAATGAATGAATTTGTAGAGAAAAATAATTTTGACACAATTTCTTTTTTACACAATAATTCATATGAGTTTGAAGGATTTTCTGTATGCGGCAGCAGAGGATGGCTTTTTGATTCTGACGAGGAACAGGATGAAAAAGTGCTCAATCGTGAGGTTTTAAGACTGAAAATGTCTCTCGACAGTTCAGAATCTGAAGATAAAATAGTTTTTCTTCATTATCCGCCGATTACTACAAATGAAAAATGCGAAGAAATTTTAAATTTACTTAAAAATTATGGTATAAAAAAATGCTATTACGGGCATCTTCACGGTGTAGCGGCAAAATATGCCATTGATGATAAGATTGACGAAATAGATTTTAAATTAATATCTGCTGACAGATTAAATTTTACACCGTATTTAATTAAGAAATTTTAAAATTGCTTGATATTACCC
>JAIDVA010000066.1 GCA_029059925.1 Eubacterium sp.
GAATAGAAATCCGAACCTGCCCAAAATGCAGCATAAAAGCGAATTTATGAAGTTTTCGCTGTTGCCTTGCGTCAGTATTCCGAGTATTTTTTTTACACAGAGTAAGGGCAAATCAGCCTATTTTAACCACGGTTCGGATTACTACTCATTGCCTAGGCAAATAAGATTGTCATAGAATCAATATGTAAAATTCACAAATTAAAAGGATAGGAAATTGAAAATGATTAAATACAGAGATATAACACTGGAAGAACTGAATATGGATTTATTCAGCGATTTTATTCGTCATCAGGTTGTAACAAAGGTATGGCGCAGGGAAAACGGTGAATGGATTATTAAGGATGAGCCGTTTATTGATGATTGGTCGCCTGAGGATTTTGCTTTCGGAATTTCGTGCATACGCAATACAATAAAAACAGGCGGATTGCTTTACGGTGCTTTTTCTGACGGTAAGCTGAAGGGGTTTGTGTCTGTTGAATCTGAATTATTCGGCGGTGAACAGAAATATCTTGATTTAACCAGTATTCATGTATCCGAGGATATGCGCGGTAACGGAATAGGCAGACAGCTTTTTCTGAAAGCAAAGGAATGGGCAAGGACGAACGGTGCAAAAAAACTGTATATTTCTTCACACAGTGCTGTGGAAAGTCAGGCTTTTTACAAAAACATGGGCTGTGTTGAAGCAGAGGTATATAATAAAGAGCATGTTGAAAAAGAGCCATTTGATGTTCAGCTGTAATGTTCTGTATAAACAATACAATTTACTATAAATGAATTAAAAGAGGAAAGTATGATTATTTTAATTGCAGGAGCATCGCATACAGGCAAAACGAATCTTGCACAAAGGCTGCTTGACAAATATAAATATCCATATTTGTCAATTGATCATTTAAAAATGGGACTGATTCGTAGCGGCAATACAGATTTAACACCTGAGTCTGATGATAATGTCTTAACAGCTTATCTTTGGAATATTGTTAAAGAAATGATAAAAACAGCGATTGAAAATCATCAGAATCTTGTTGTTGAGGGCTGCTATATCCCATTTGATTGGGAAAAGGATTTCAGTAATGAATATTTAAAGGAAATCAGATATTACTGCCTCATAATGAGCAGAGAATATATTGATAATTATTTTGACGATATAAAGAAATTTGCAAGTGTAATCGAAAACCGCGGTGATGATTCCTGGTGCAGTAAGGAAATGGTTTTAAGAGATAATCTTTATAATCTTGAAATGTGCAAAAAGTATGACTGCAATTATATCCTGATTGATAAAAATTACAATGTTGATATTGAACTGTGATTTGAAGCGGAGGTGATTTACTGTGAGCAAAACAAAAAAATTATTTTTAACCGTGTTCTTTGTGATGCTTATTTTGACAGTTACATTTATTGTGCTTACAGTGACTACAGGCAATTCTGTCTGTTATACGCTTTCAATCACCTTTGGCACAGTTTTTTATCACTTTGCAATGAGATTGCTTGTCGGTAAATTTACAGGTCATAAATTTAATTATAAAAGCCTCTGGTTTAAAGAAAAAAGTTTTGAAAAGCATTTGTATAAAGCTCTCAGGGTTAAAAAGTGGAAGGGCAAAATGCCATCATATAATTCTAAAACATATATGACAAGGCTCATACCTTTAGAGGATATTGTCAATACAATGTGCAGAAATGAGGTAATACACGAAATAATTGCATTGCTTAGCTTTGTACCGATATTGTTTTCGCTCGCTTTTGATGCATTTTTAGTGTTCGGCATAACTTCAATTATTGCCTGTATGTGTGATTTAACCTTTGTTGTTATGCAAAGATATAACCGCCCGAGAGTTGTCAGGCTGATGGAAAGGCAGCGTGAGCAAAAAGGCAGGGGGAATCAGATATGAGTTTCGGTTTTTCATATATCGGTTTGATTTATTTATTAATGCTTTTTATACCCAATTTATTCTGGACAAAGAATAAGCCTGCGCATTATGATGAATATGTTAAAAACGAGAATAAAATACTTCGTATTTTTGAAAATATCGGACAGGCGCTTGTCACTTGTATTGTGTTGGTTTTTAAGGATTTTAACATAAAAACAAGCTCTTTTTGGATAATATGGCTTATACTTTCATTTGCTTTTATGATGCTTTACGAAATTTATTGGATTAAGTATTTTAAAAGTGAAAAGAATATGAGCGGTTTTTACAGCAGTTTGCTTGGAATACCCGTTGCAGGTGCGACCTTACCTGTTATTGCATTTTTTCTGCTGGGTATTTACGGCAAAAATTTTCTGCTCCTTATTGCAGTTGTCATACTCGGAATCGGTCATATCGGCATACATATTGGTCACAAAAAGGAATTGTTATAAATTCATATAATCCCCTCAGCAGGGCAAACTGTTATTGAGGTGATTAGTGTGAAAAATCACACTAATCTGATTATATTAACAGTTGCGGTGCCCAAAATTCATTAATGCTGACGCTTATGAATTTTGACCGCTGCCAGTTCTTATTGCTTCCTTAATCTCGCACTGCGAGCGGTCGCAAACGAACCCCTCAAAATTTGCCTATGACATAATTTTGAGATGGCTGTAATCACCATTAACGCCTTGTCAGGCTACAACGAGGTGTTGATGATTTTTTTATGAAAGATTTGTAGCCTGAAAGGCTATGGTGATTAAAATGGCAAAGCAAGGTATGAAACGACCTGAGCGAACACATACGCAGGCAAGAAACGAAGCAGCACCTGTTCCTGAAATTCAAGGCAAGGCAAAGAGCGGAAAAAGGCATGCACGTGCAATCATTGCAGGTACACATTCTCCGAGTCAGAAGGTGTATCATGCAGTGCCGTATTCTAAAAAGCAGACGCAGGAAAAGCCGATATCCGATGTGTATTCTGCTATAGATACTGATTTGGCGAGAGATAATCTTGAAAATGATATTACTGCCGCAGATTTACAGGATTTATAAGCTTTTAAAGGAATGGTTTTAAGCCGTTCCTTTTTTATATATCGTGATGATTATTGATTGCATATGCAAAGTGTGTTAAAATAAATTTAGGAAAGAGGTGCATTACTGTGCTGTTTAAAAAGCGAGAAAATAAATTGTATCTTGATATATTGGATAATGAAATAAAAACAGGCAGTATGTATAATCTGAAATCAGCAAGGCTTGTTTATGTGAAGGGGAAAGGTGCTCTTTCAGTCAGTCAAGATACGATTGCAGATTCTTATTGGGGCAGCAGAACAATAAGCGAAATAAAGCTTAATGACGTACCTCTTATTCAAATCAATTCACCCGGATGTCCTACCTGTGAAAGCATTGTATCTACGGGGTACGGAATTGAAAAGGCAGAGTGCAGAGAGCTTGGCAGTATCAGTGATAAAATAAATTCTGATTTTGTATCACTTGATAAATCCATTGAAGATTTAAAGTCGCTGCTTTTATTATTGGAAAGCGGTTTGTATATTATTGCGGACGCGCTGTGTTATCCTACGGACGGGGACGGGAATTTCTTCTGGGATGTTCCCAATGAGCCTGTAGAATGCAAGGCGACTGCCTGTGGCTATCTGTCAGAGACCTTTCAGACCGTCCCAGGCAATCCTGTGTTTTTGTATCCTACGCAAAGCACAGACTGCTATAATGAGAATCGAGTTGAATATTATGAAAATATGTTTAATGAAATTTATAATGATAATCAGCCTCGAGCTGTAGTCTATAATTTCGGCGAATTTATTAACTTTATAATTGACGGTCACCATAAAGCGTGTGCAGCCGCTCTTGCAGGACAGCCCTTAAAATGTATAATGATTATTCCGTGTACCTGTCAGGGGTATACCTATAATAAAAAGGATAACGGAAAAGAATTGTCGTGTTTACAGTTCGGTCAGATTTATATGCCTGCACAGCAAATACCCGAAAAATACAGACCAAAATATCATTATAAAAAATTGGACATTCATAACAAAAGCAAAATGACGGCAGGGGATATCTGCCATAGAGAATGGGAGCCGGAATACGTAAACGCGGTAAAAAAATACCCGTCATTTGAGGAGTTTGTCGATATGATTTCCTCTGATTTGTCGGCTGATGATATAACACAGGAGTTAATCAATCAAAATATCAGCCTTTGTGAATTTGACGATGAGGCACAGCAGAATTTAAAATCTATTCTGTGTATTTTGAAATTTAACAATGATAAAAGATTAAAGAGAACGGCAATGGATTGTGCTGCAATGGAGCAGTATTGTTCAGTAAAAAAGCTGGCCATCTCTATTTTACTTGATATGAAGGACGATGATGAGGCAGAGCAGTTCTTCATTGACTACATAGTGAATTGTGATGATAAAAATGATCCTTTGCTTTCTGCCGCAAATTCCTTTTGGGATTGATTAAATTTATAAGCTGATTTTATTTGTATAGGAGGCTGAATTATGGATAAGGGCATTGATTTATATAAGCATTTTATTGATGAGCTGGTAAAAATGTCGGAAAATTGTATTGATGCAAACAATGTAAAAAAGGGTGTTTTTATTGGTGATGTGTCAAAAAAAGAAGGCATGGATGCTGTTTTGCAAAAATTGTCAGATGAAGATAGAACCAATTTAGCGGCTTTTGTTTCGGATGTTTATACAGCAGGTATTTTTGATGTGCTGGATTATTTGGAATGGTTAAGGGAATGCAAAAATATGGAAATAAGAATAGAGGATACAGCATTAGCTATGGACGAATTTGAGGGAATACAAAATGACTATATAGGCAGGCGGCAGGGTTGGCAGTGGAATAAATGATATGCAAAAGGAAAATAAAATGCAAACAGATTTAACAGTTATACCCTATGTGGGTAAAAGGACAAAGGAATCTTTGATGAATATAGGCATTGCCTGTGTTGAGGATTTGATAGGACAGGACCCTGAGGAGCTTTATGTTAAGGATTGCCTTGCTAAAGGCTTTCAGGTTGACAGGTGCCAGCTTTATCTTTTCAGAATGGCTGTGTATTATGCCGAGCATACCGAATGGGAAGAAGAAAAGCTGAAATGGTGGTATTGGAAGTCCTATCCCGAAAACAAGTGATAAGATTGGAGACAGTTTGGAATTTATAAAAGCAAAAACACTTCTGACAAAAGTCAAAAATGGTGATATGTGGTATGGTATTGATTATAATATGAATCTGTACCGCGGGTGCTCTCACGGCTGTATTTATTGTGACAGTAGGAGTAATTGTTATCATATAGATAATTTTGACGTTGTAAGAGGTAAGGAGAATGCTTTATCCATATTAGAAAATGAGCTTGTGAGAAAGAAGCAAAAGGGTGTAATCGGTATTGGCGCGATGTCGGATACCTACAATCCGCAGGAGCTTAAGTATGAATTAACAAGAGGAGCACTAAGGTTGATTGAAAAATACGGCTTTGGTGTATCTGTTGACACGAAAAGTGATTTGGTGTTGAGAGACATGGACTTGTTAAAAAAGATAAATGAGAAGAATGATGTTATTGTCAAGCTTACAATTACTACACCAAATGATGATTTGTCAAGGATAATTGAGCCGAGAGTTTGTTCGTCCTCACAAAGATTTGAGACGGTAAAAGCTCTGAATGAAAATGGCATTTTTGCCGGTGTTATGATGAATCCGACTCTTCCGTTTATTACCGATAAGCCTGAAGATATCAGACAAATGGTATATCTGGCACATAAAAATGGTGCAAAATTTATTCATACCTTTTTAGGCATGACATTAAGAGAAAACCAAAGGGATTATTATTATCGGCAGCTCGCTAAGCATTTTCTGAATTTGAAGGATAGATACATAAAAGCCTATGGCGACAGATATGTCTGCAATGCACAGAATCATAATTATTTGTTTGGTATTTTTAAGAATGAATGTGATAAATACGGGATTCTGTATGATATGAAAGATATTATCAGAGCCTACAAAACACAGGCCGAAATCTATGAGCAGACTACATTTTTTAGTATTTGATATATTTATGATAAAAGCAAAGCAGCCTGATTTCGCTTTTTACGGCATCAGGCTGCTTAATATTTTTATTGAGTTTATTTATCAAAGCTTGGATTAAAAGCATAGTAGTTTTTGCTGTTAAGTTTGTCGGTAACAAGTCTGAGACCTTCACCTAAACCTCAATCTTGTAGAAAATAATGACCGATAACTCAAAAAACATTAAAAGCCGAAAACGAATTTGATATGCACCCTAAAAGTTAAACACTTTTTGATGTATATAGGCGATATCCACATTATTTAATGAAGTTTTTGAATGTTTAGCAGTGGGTATTTCTTTGTTGAATTGTATATAGGGTGAATATATGTCGTAATTTATCAAATTATTATGTTTCGTTTAAATAAAATTTGTCAATTTTAATCGGTTGACTAACAAAGTATTGTAATATATAATAAATAATAATTATAAGAAAGAGAAATCTTAATTTTTTAATATTGAATTGAATTTTTGTTGAGTTAAATTTTTAAGGAGAATTTGATAGTAATAGGTGTTTCGATGAAAAGATTAAAGAGTATTTTGAATATAAAGTGGATGATGGTTCTATATGACATCATTTTATTTATAGTAACAGACACATTGTTGCTGAAAATATATAAACAGTATTTAGCATTAGAGCCAAGAGATATTGTTATTAATTCATTCTTTGCGTTAGCTTGTATAATTGCATTTAGATTTATAGGGAACATATATGTGCAGATTTGGCGCTATGGCGGAATACAATGTTATATCAGACTATTAATAACGGATAGTATAGCTGCTTTAGCATTTTTTGCATTAGAATATGGTTTAGAAGATTTACTTCATTTACATAGGTTTTCTTTTTCTGTTATGTTTGCCCTTATGTCCTTTAACTGTTTGTTGGCACTTGGAATGAGGATGATTTACCGTTATTGTTTTAAATGCGGAAATGAGACAACCATTAGAGGCAAAATGATGAGGGTACTGCTTAAGATTTTTGCACCGGGTGTAGAGGTGAAAAAACAAGAGGATATCCATAAAATCTATGTTGCAATTGTTGGTGCCGGCACTGTTGGTGTAAGTCTCGCGGAAGAATTACTTACAAATAATAATTCAGCATATATTCCAAGATGCTTTTTTGATATTAGCGATAGTAAAGTTGGCAGAGAAATTCATGGAATGCCCGTATATCAGGCAAAAAAGAATACAGATGAATTACTGAAGCGACATAGAGCTAAAGAAATTATATTAGCATTGCCTCCATCAGTTAAAAACAGAAGAGAATTATACGAATACTACAAGCAGTTTGGTTGTAAAATCAAAATGTACGACTATCCGATATTACAGAATGCAGATAGTAAAAGGCAGCTTCGTGAATTTGATATTGAAGATTTATTGTTCAGAGAACAGATAGAGGTATCTGATGAGAGTACAAAGCGTTATTATGAGAATAAGGTAATTCTCATTACAGGTGGCGGTGGTTCAATCGGTAGTGAGCTTTGTCGTCAGCTTGCAAAAATGAGTCCAAAGCAAATCATCATTCTTGACATTTATGAGAATGGTGTATACGATGTTCAACAGGAGTTAAAATTCAAGTATAAGGATAAGCTTGATTTAAGAGTTGAAATTGCCTCAATCACAGACAAGGATGCAATGAATGCGGTGTTCGATACATATCATCCTCAAATAGTCATTAACGCAGCAGCACACAAACATGTTCCGCTTATGGAACACAACTGTATTGAAGCAATAAAGAATAATGTATTTGGAACAAAGATTGTTCTGGAGACTTGTGAAAAATTTGGTACAGAACGCTTTATGATGGTTTCCACTGATAAGGCGGTTAACCCAACAAATGTCATGGGTGCAACAAAGCGAATGTGTGAAATGATAGCCCAGGGCTATAGTACAAGAGGTAATGTAAAGTGCTCTTGCACAAGGTTTGGTAATGTTCTCGGTTCTGCCGGTTCTGTTATACCACTTTTCAAAAGACAGATTGCGGCAGGTGGTCCTGTTACGTTGACTGACAAGAGGATTATAAGATATTTTATGACTATCCCAGAGGCATCGCAGCTTGTTCTTCAATCCGGTGCAATGGCAAAAAACGGCGAGCTATTTGTTCTTGATATGGGACAACCTGTTAAAATTTATGACCTTGCACAGAATATGATTAATCTTTCTGGTATACAAGGCGTAGAGATTATAGAAACAGGTTTAAGACCGGGTGAAAAGCTTTATGAGGAATTGCTTGTAAAGACAGAGAATCTTGATACAACTGATAACGAATTGATTTTTATTGAGAGAGAAAATCCAATTTCCTTTGAAGAAATTGAAGAAAAACTATCAGTACTTCGACAGGCAGTTGATTCTAAGAATGGTCACATCGCAAGAGAAGCTCTTCGTTCAGTTGTCCCGACATTCAAGCGTCCCGAAGAGGTAAACAAGGATGCTCAGAATTCGATGGAAATGAAAATTGTTAAAGCTATATAGAAAAAATAGTTTTATTATAAATAAATTGTTGATTGTTGGCGTTGGAATAGTTATTGAACCAAAAGCTATAGTGTATTCAAACACATTTATTGGCGCAGGAAGTACAATTTCTATTGGTGCTATTATTGATCATAATGTGAATATTGGAGACTATTGCCATATTAATGCCGGTGCCGTTATTAAAACAGGAATGATCATTTCAAAAGGCACAAAGATTGGTGCTGGAGAAATAGTTTAACTTAATGGATAGCTCATATTCTAAATTATAGAAATAGAAGGTTAAATATGAACGATACAAAATTATGTTTTGTTACAACAATTTCAAAGGTAATGGATTGGTTTGTGTGTGATTCCACACGGAATCTTTCGAAAAACGGGTATGACATTACCCTTATCTGCAATATGGATGAAGGATTTGCTGAACGAAATAAATATGCCGAGTGCATATCTATCGATATGAAAAGAGGTATAAATGTTAAGGAAATTATTCCGACTATTACAAAACTTTACAAGATTTTTAAAAAGAATAATTACGATATAGTTCAGTATACTTCTCCAAATGCTGCATTTTATTCAAGTATCGCTGCATTTTTAGCAGGAGTACCTATAAGACTATATAGTCAATGGGGTATAAGATATATTAGCTTAACAGGAGTTAAGCGTTCTGTATTTAAGCTTGTTGAAAAAATCACTTGTAGGCTATCAACTGATGTTTACGAGGTTAGTCCAATGAACAGAGAACTAGCAATATCCGAAGGTTTATGTAAGGGTGATAAAATTTCTGTTATAGGTAGAGGGGGAACAATAGGAGTTGATTTGTCTGCTTGTGATTTAGAGGCAAAACCAAAATGGAGAAAAGAATTGCGTAGCAACTATTCAATTCCAGATGATGCGTTTATTTATGGATATTTAGGTAGAGTAAATGCCGATAAGGGAATTAATGAACTGTTGTCTGCATTTAAGAATATTTTGCTGGATGATGATAACGTATATTTGGTTTTGGTTGGTATGTATGATGATTCAAACCCGATATATCAGGATTTATATTTGTGGGCCAAGGATAGCAGGCATGTTGTTTTTACAGGAAATGTTCCAGTAGATGAGGTTTACCATCATTTAAGTATGTTTGATGTTTTAACTCATCCTACATACAGGGAAGGATTTGGAAAGGTTCTTCAAGAGGCAATGGGTATGCAATTACCAATCATTACAACAAATATTCCTGGTCCAAGTGAGGTCGTTGAGAAAGATGTTTCTGGAATTTTAGTTTCTGACCATAGTATTGATGAATTGGAAAAGGCAATGGTATTTCTTAAAAATGACAGTGCGTTTTGTAAAAAAATGTCTATTGAAGCTCGAAAGCAGGCCGAAATGTATTATGATAGAAAGGTTATGCTTAAGAACATTTTAGATGAAATGAATAATTTGGTTGGAAGATAAAAGCTTCTGCAAATATTTTGATGTAAGAGGTTGTGGTATGGTATTGAAAGTAATTGGTTATATTTTATTAATACGTTTGATAATTTTTGTGGCTATGTTTGTTTTAGCAATGATAAAAAAAGACGATTCTGTATATAAAAATGATGAATCACAAAGGAATCCAATAGCCGGGAAAAAAGTGGAATTTGTAGAAGATGAAAACGATAAAGAAAATGCAGATGGTTTAAAGGGCCATTTGGTTGCTGTTGGAAATTCAAATCCAAATAAGGGCATTTATAACAAGGT
Organism: Eubacterium sp.; assembly: GCA_029059925.1. Lineage (GTDB taxonomy): Bacteria > Bacillota > Clostridia > Oscillospirales > Acutalibacteraceae > Eubacterium_R. Next base: position 10,178 of record JAIDVA010000066.1, read on the forward strand.
ATTCAAACGAATTCTTGATATTGTTATTTCATTTGGAGGCTTAGTTGTACTTTCTCCATTATTTGTAGGGTTAGTGCTTGCAATCAAAATTGACGATCCGGGTCCAGCTTTATTTGTTCAAAAGAGAGTTGGAAAGGACAAGAATTATTTTAAGTTGCATAAATTCAGGAGTATGAAAATGTCGACTCCGCATGATGCTCCAACACATATGCTTGAAAATCCAGAGCAATACATAACAAAGGTCGGTGGTTTTATCAGAAAGCATAGTTTTGATGAGCTTCCACAAATTTGGGATATTTTTGTTGGCAATATGAGTATTATTGGTCCTCGTCCTGCCTTATGGAATCAGGATTATCTTACTGCTGAAAGAGATAAATATGGTGCTAATGATGTTAAGCCAGGCTTAACTGGCTGGGCTCAAATAAATGGTAGAGATGAGCTGGAAATTGAGGATAAAGCAAAATTAGACGGTGAATATGTTGAAAAGCTAAGCTTTGCTTTTGATGTTAAGTGCTTTTTTGGTTCCATTTTTTCTGTTATAAAGAACGAAGGTGTTGTCGAAGGTGGCACAGGAGAATTAGAAAAAGAGAAAGAAAAGGTTAATCAATGAAGAAGGTTTTGATTACAGGTGCAAATAGCTTTATTGGTATGAGCGTTGAAAAACACATGATGAATAGTGAGAATGAGTATGAAATTGATACTATTGATATGATAGATGGTACATGGAAGAATTTTGATTTTTCTTCATTCGATAGTGTTTTTCACGTTGCTGGTATTGCTCATTCAGAGGTTGGAAATGCAACTGAAGAGCAAAAGGCTATGTATTATAAAATTAATACCGAACTTGCCTATGAGACTGCGCAAAAAGCAAAGAATGATGGTGTTAAGCAATTTATCTTCATGTCAAGTGCAATTGTGTTTGGTGCTTCAGCACCAGTAGGAGTTAGCAAGGTGGTGTCTAAGGATACTCCGACTAATCCGGAAAATTTTTATGGAGATAGCAAGGTTCAAGCTGAAATTAAACTTAATACGTTAAGAGATGATTCCTTTAAGGTTTGCATTATTCGTCCACCTATGATATATGGTCCTGGAAGTAGAGGGAATTATCCATTGCTTTCAAAATTTGCAAAGAAGCTACCTGTTTTTCCAAACATAGAAAATTGTCGTTCAATGATTTATATTGAAAACTTTGCAGAGTTTGTTCGTTTGATGATTGAAAATCAAGAGGACGGAATGTTTATGCCTCAAAATAATAAATATACTTGCACAAGCACTATGGTTAAGGAAATTGCAAAAGTAAGTGGAAAGAATATCATTTTGACAAAATTATTTAATCCCGTACTTAAAATTATGGGCAAAAAATTCGAAGTCGTAAATAAGGCGTTTGGAAATCTTGCATATGATATGGAAGCCTCTGCATATAAAGAGAATTACTGCATTTGTGATTGGGATGAAAGTATCAGAAGAACAGAGGCTTATGAACAATAAATTAATGGTAAGTTGATTTCCTTCAAAATGATAGTAAAGAGAGAGATAGTATGTCTTTAAAATTAATGTACATAACAAATAATCCAAGTGTTGCAGAAATTGCACAAAGAGCAGGCGTTGATAGGATTTTTATTGATATGGAATATATTGGTAAGGATTTACGCCAAGGCGGTATAGATACAGTTAAAAATCACCATACAGTTGCCGATATTGAACGTTTAAGAGCCGTTTTGGATAAATCAGAATTGCTTGTAAGAATTAATCCTATTCATGAGGCCAATAATGAGTATTGTGGCTCTAAAGCAGAGATTGATGGCGTTATACAAGCAGGTGCAAACGTAATAATGCTTCCTATGTTTAAAACCGTTGAAGAGGTTGAAACATTTGTTAAATTAGTTGAAGGTAGAGTTAAGACGTTGCTGTTGGTTGAAACAAAAGAGGCAGTTGAAATTATTGATGAAATTCTTAATGTCGATGGAATTGATGAGGTGCATATTGGATTGAACGATTTGCATTTGTCATACGGTTTAGATTTTATGTTTGAACTTCTTTGTAACGATGTAGTAAAAAATCTTTGCAAAAAGTTTAAGGATGCTGGTGTATGCTATGGATTTGGTGGAATAGCTAGAATTGGATATGGAATGCTTCCATCCGAATATATTATTACAGAGCATTATCATTTAGGCTCTACTGCAGCAATTCTTTCAAGAGGCTTTTGTGATGCAAATAAAATAACAGATATCTTAAAAATAGAAAGTTTATTTATTGAAGGTATAGAAAAGATTAGATTAGAGGAAAAAAAGGTTGCCCAGTATACCGAAGAGATGTATCAAGATAACATTGAGATAATTCGAGAGCGTGTTAACGTAATTGTTGAAGCAATAAAAAATAAGTAATCACCATGGAGAACGGAAAATGAATAATTGTCCTAAAATTTCGATTATCATGGGTATTTATACCTCAAAAAAGAAAGATATGGTTAAGCAGGCCATTCAATCTATTATTGATCAAACCTTTACAGAATGGGAATTTGTTATTTGTGATGATGGTTCTCCAGATGATACTTGGGAATTTTTAAATAAAGAATATGGATATGATCCTCGTTTTGTGCTAATAAGAAATGAACAAAATGGTGGGTTAAGAGTTGCTTTAAATACTTGTCTTGCCGCTTCAAGAGCTGATTATGTTGTACGACAGGATGCTGATGATTTTTCCAGAAAAGACAGATTAGAGATTTTATATAACTATGTTTTAGAGCATCCAGAATATGATGTCGTTGGAACAGCTATGGTTTCGTTTGATGAAAATGGAGAGTTTGGAATTGTACATCCAAGAAAGGAATATCCAAAGAAAATTGATTTCATTCATGGAACAGTTGTTGCTCATGCATCAACAATAATGAAAAAAGAAAGCTTAAGTGTGGTTAATGGTTATCGTGTTGCATGGGAAACAACTCGTTGTGAGGATACAGATTTATATATGCGAATGTGCGCAAATGGGGCGAAGTTCTATAATTTAGATGAAGGATTATATTACGTTCGTCAGGATAGGGAAGCATACGCAAGGAAAAAATATATCAATAGAGTAAAAGAGGCAACAGTTAAGTTAAAAGGTTTCAAAACATTAAAAATGCCATTGTGGACATATATTTTTGTTCTCAAACCATTGATTGTTGGCTTAATTCCACAGCAGTTAATGAGAATAATTAAGAAAAAAATGTCTAAGTAATAGTTACAGATCGGAAATATTATGGTTATATCACTTTGGATTATTGGTATTGCATTTGTTGCATTAATGGTAAGTAGAGTAATTAAATTTACGAATGGTAGCAATGTAATTGAAATCAATCAAAATAACGAGACAGAAAAGATATATAAAGGTTTACTGTTAATATTAATTCTTTGGGTCGTTTATAGTGTTGTATTGGGATGTAGATATGGCTTTGTTGATACTCTAACATATAGGTTGATGGCACAGCGCATTGGTGATGATTTTGCAAATGTAAATGATGAAAACCTTGCGATTGTAGAAAAAGGATTTAATTTATGGATGGTGTTTTGTAATCGTATTTCAAACAATAACGTTCAAATGTTTATCTTTTTGACAACAACCATTACATTCGCATTAGCATTTATATACATATATAAGAATTCTGATGATCCTGTTTTCTCAGTTTATTTGTTTACTGCACTATATTTGTTTACATATATTAATGGTATAAGACAGTCATTCGTAACAGTTATTTTTGCATTAGTTTTTAGTAAGTGGAAAAATAAACCGGTTATTTTGTTGATAGCCTGTATAATTTTGTCGTTCTTTCACAACAGTGCATTGATGTTAATTCCAATATGCTTTTGTATAAGTGGAAGTTTTTTTAATTGGAAAATTAAAATATTATATTTCTTTTCACTATTTTGTTTAGTTGGATATAATCAAATTCAAAAGCTTTTAGATATGATTATTTCAGAAGATTATTCTGAAACACTGAATCTTATGACAACAGGAACAGGTATTGCAAGAGTGTTAGTATATTCTATCCCATTTGCATTAGTTATGCTTAGAGCAAAATATCATAATGTAGAAATGGAGGATAACGACTTTAATAATATCATTTTGATAGATATGGCAATTAATGTTTGTTCTTTAAAATCAACATATTTTGCAAGACTATCAATTTATTTCACTATATTTATTGTAACTTATTTTCCAAAACTTATTGATAAGACATTTGATAAGAAATACAGAACTTTAGCTAAAGTATTCTTTATTCTATTTTATCTAGCATTTTTTGTATATCAATCGTATACCTTTGAGTCATACGGATATATGAAGGGTTTGTATTTGGTTCCTTTATGGAAATAGAAATAAAAGGCTTTATAAGATAAAAAGTATTTATTACAAGAAAAGGTGTAAAAATATGGCAAAAATATTGTTTTTTCTTATTAGCTTAGGCAATGGCGGTGCAGAACGAGTTCTTGTGAATTTATTAAATACAATAGATAAAAGT
>JAIDVA010000067.1 GCA_029059925.1 Eubacterium sp.
ATAATATATGGTATAATTCCACTTTGATGATTAGAAAAATTTGTTAGGAGGTCATAATTATGGCACTTAAATCATCTAATAAAATTGATACAAATACTTATGAAATTGAAGTTACAGTTACACCTGAGGTTTTCACTGAGGCTTGTAAGTCTGCATATATGAAACAGAGAAAATCTATTCAGCTTCCCGGCTTCCGTAAGGGTAAGGCTACTCAGGGTATGATTGAGAAGGTTTACGGTGAAGGCGCTTTTTATGAAGAAGCTCTTGAAATCGTATATCCACAGGCTGTTACAGCTGCTATCAGCGAGGCTGAGCTCAGAACTGTTGATCAGCCATATGACCTTGAGGTACCTGTTATGAGCAAGACTGAAGGTGTTGAAATGAAAATGAAAGTCACTGTATATCCTGAGGTTAAACTTGGCGACTACAAGGGTCTTAAGGCGACTATGCTTCCTACAGAGGCAACTGATGAAGATATTGACAAGGAAATTAAGTCAATGCGTGACAGAAATTCTCGTCTTGTATCTGTTGATGACAGAGCAGCAGAGATGGGCGACACAGCTGAGATTGATTTTGAAGGCTTTGTTGACGGTGTTGCTTTTGAAGGCGGCAAAGGTGAAAACTATCCTCTTGAACTTGGTTCAGGTTCATTCATTCCAGGTTTTGAAGAGCAGGTTGCAGGTCATAAGATTGACGAAGAATTCGACGTAAATGTTACATTCCCTGAAGAATATGCTGCTGAGCTTGCAGGTAAAGATGCTGTATTCAAGTGCAAAATTCATGAAATCAAGACAAAAGAAATGCCTGAGCTTGATGATGAATTTGTAAAGGATGTTTCCGAATTTGATACACTTGATGAGCTCAAGGCTGATATTAAAAAGCAGATTTCTGAAAAGAAAGAAGCTGAAGCTAAGAGAGATTTTGAAAATCAGCTTATTGAGCAGGTAGTTGAGAATATGGAATGTGAAATTCCTGAGTGTATGTTCGCTCAGAGAACTGATGAGATGATTCAGGACTACAGCTACAGACTTCAGATGCAGGGTATTGATCTTAATACATATCTTACTTATCTTGGTCAGGATATGGATTCATTTAAGGATTCATTCAGAGCGGGTGCTGAGAATCAGGTTAAGGCATCAATTGCTCTTGAGGCAATTGTAGCTGCTGAAAAGTTCGAGGCTACTGAGGAAGAAATAGAAGCTGAAATTGCAAAGCTTGCTGAGCAATATCAGATGGAAGCAGAACAGATTAAGAATGCTGTTCCGGCTGACCAGATTGCAGCTGATATTAAAACAAAGAAGGCTGTTGACCTTATTGTTGATTCAGCTGAAAAAGCATAAAATTTTTAAAGGATAGTGATTAATAATGGCATTAGTACCTTATGTTCTTGAACAGACAAGTGCCGGCGAAAGATCAATGGACATCTACTCAAGACTTTTGAGCGACAGAATTATTGTTCTCTCAGATGAGGTTAATTCAACAACAGCATCACTTGTTGTTGCACAGCTTTTGTTCTTAGAGGGTCAGGACCGTGAAAAAGATATCAGTCTTTATATTAACAGTCCTGGCGGCTCGGTTACAGACGGTATGGCTATTTATGATACAATGCAGTATATCAAATGTGATGTATCGACAATCTGTATTGGTATGGCTGCTTCTATGGGTGCATTCCTTCTTTCAAGCGGCGCAAAGGGTAAAAGAATTTGCTTGCCTAACGCTGAGGTTATGATTCACCAGCCGCTTGGCAGAACAGAAGGTCAGGCAACTGAAATTGAGATTGCTGCGCAGCATATCTTACGTACTAAGAAAAAACTCAATTCTATTATGGCTGAAAACTGCGGAAGAACTCTTGAAGAGCTTACAGAAGCTACAGACAGAGATAATTGGCTTTCAGCTCAGGAAGCACTTGAGTTCGGCTTAGTTGATAAAGTAATAGATAAGAGATAATTGAGGTAGATTCTATGGCACGTGACGATTCACGAAGCAATATTGCAAGGTGCTCCTTTTGTGGAAAATCTGAGGCAATGGTTCACAAATTAATAGAAGGCCCTGGAGTTTATATTTGTGACGAATGTGTAGGCTTATGCCACGACTTGATTGTTGAAACAGGTGCACCGAACATTCCTCATACATCTGCCGAGTCAAATCATGATGCAGCTCTCCCTAAGCCTGAGGAAATCAAGGCAAAGCTTGATGAGTATGTTATCGGACAGGATGAAGCTAAGAAAGCACTTTCTGTTGCAGTATATAATCATTACAAAAGAATTTACAGCACTGCCTCAAGCGGTGACGTTGAATTGCAAAAAAGCAACATTATGCTTTTAGGTCCGACAGGTGTAGGTAAAACAATGCTTGCCCAAACACTCGCCAAGATACTCAATGTTCCATTTGCAATTGCAGATGCTACTACCTTGACCGAAGCAGGTTATGTGGGTGAGGATGTTGAAAATATTTTGCTCCGTCTTATCCAGGCAGCTGATTTTGATATTGAAAAGGCAGAGCACGGAATTATATATGTAGACGAGATTGATAAGATTTCACGTAAGAGTGAAAATCGTTCAATAACACGTGATGTAAGCGGTGAAGGTGTTCAGCAGGCACTTTTAAAAATTCTTGAGGGTACTGTGTCAAATGTACCTCCGGGAGGCGGCAGAAAGCATCCGCAGCAGGAGTTTATTCAGATTGACACAAGCAATATTCTCTTTATCTGCGGCGGCGCTTTTGACGGAATTGAAAAACTGATCAGCAAGCGTATTGGAGGCAAATCACTTGGCTTCGGTGCAGACATAGAGTCAACTGAAGTGCAAGAGACTGACCTTATGAAAAATGCTACTCAGCATGATTTAGTTAAATATGGTTTAATTCCTGAGCTTATCGGTCGTGTTCCTGTCATTGCAGTACTTGAAAATCTTGACAGGGATGCTTTAATCAGAATAATTAAAGAACCTAAGAATTCCATTTTGAAGCAGTATGTAAAACTTTTTGAGATGGATGATGTTATTCTCGAATTTAAAGATGAGGCTTTGCTTGCGATTGCTGATATTACTCTTGAACGCAAAACAGGAGCAAGAGGACTGCGCAGTATTTTTGAATCTGTACTTACAGATTTGATGTTTAAAACTCCGAGTGATTATTCAATCGAAAAGATAATTATTACTGAGGATACTGTAAGAAATGGTGATGAACCTATTATTCTCAGAAATCCGAATAAAAAACCAAAGAGTATAACAGCAAATAGCTTAAAAAATGCGTAAAATAGTGCAGAAAAGGCAACTTTAATGTTGCCTTTTTTTATTTTATATTATATAATTGCATTAATTGTTTTATATTATTTAAGTAGGTTTATATATGAGCGAAATTAATATATTAGAAAATGTAATTGACTTACCAATCATACCGCTTCGCGGTTTGGTCGTATTTCCAGATATGGTGCTGCACTTTGATGTCGGCAGAAAAAAGAGTGTTGAAGCTTTAAAAAATGCAATGCAGGCAAATCAAAAGGTATTTCTTGTATGTCAGAAGGATGCGTCTGTTGATGATCCGTCAATTAACGATATGTATGACATTGGTGTCGTTTGTCACATCAAACAGATGATGAAAATACCAAACAGTGATAATCTGCGTATTGTTGTAGAAGGTCTTGAGCGTGGTGCACTCATGAGTCTTACACAATCAAAACCATTTGTTAATGGCATAATTGAAATTGTCGATGATATTTCCAATCTATCAAATGCTGATGAGGAAAAGGCATATAAAAGAGCTGTCAAAAAGGAATTTGAAAATTATGCTTCCTTTATTACAAAAATCAGCAGTGATGTAATTGCCAAAGTTATTTCAATAAAATCAAGCAGTGAGCTTGCAGACTATATTTGTTCAAACACATTTCTTGAGTATACCTCAAAACAGCTTGTGCTCGAAGAACTTGATCCATGCAAGCGCCTTATGCAGCTGCTCGTTCTCTTAAAAAAAGAAAATGCAACACTTGAGATAGAAACTGAAATTCATGAAAAGGTCCAGAATGAGATAGATAAAAACCAACGTGAATATTACCTGAGAGAGGAAATGAAGGTTATTTCCGAAACTTTAGGTGAGAGTGAAAGTCCTCTCGAAGAGGCTGATGCGTACAGAAGAAAAATTAAAGCTCTTGGATGCGATAATGACATCAAGGACAAGCTTTTTAAAGAGTGCGACAAGCTTATGAAAATGCCGTCAGGCTCACATGAAACTGTCGTTGTCAGAAATTATCTTGATAAATGTCTTGAAATTCCTTTTGGAAAATACACGAAAGACTCTGTTAAGCTTGATAAGGCGAGAAAAATTCTTGATAAAGATCATTATGGGCTTGATAAAGTCAAGGAAAGAATTGTTGATTCCTTGGCAGTTTATAAACGGAATCCTGAATATAATGGTCAGATACTCTGTCTTGCAGGTCCACCCGGTGTAGGCAAAACGTCAATTGTAAAATCACTTGCCAAAAGTATGAACAGAAAATATGTCCGTATCGCTTTGGGTGGTATTCACGACGAGGCAGAAATCAGAGGTCATCGAAAAACCTATATTGGTTCAATGCCGGGTAGGATTGTTGATGCTGTAATTAAGAGTGGTGTAATGAATCCTATCATTCTGCTCGATGAAATCGACAAGGTAGGAAACGATTATAAAGGTGCTCCATCATCAGCGCTTCTTGAGGCACTTGATCCCGAGCAGAACAATACTTTTTCAGATCATTATATTGATTTTCCAATTGATTTAAGCAAAGTTTTATT
>JAIDVA010000068.1:0-5720 GCA_029059925.1 Eubacterium sp.
GAATAAACGATTTAACAGATGAACAATTTGAGAAATATATCAATCTTCTTTGTCAATCAAATCTAATACCTGAAGATAACGGTCAAAAGTCTCTTCATCAAGATTTATAACTTTATTGATGAATTTTTGTTTTGTTTCAGAAATATTATTTGATTTAGTATTGATTAAATAAGTATTATCTAAATTTGATTTATTTTCTAATAAATCGGATTTTAAAATGCCTAAGTAATCTGCAATTGCTTGAATTTTACCCATTCTTGGCATTTTTGAGCCATTGCACCAACAGGTGACAGCAGCACGGCTTACACCAGCTATATTGGCAATATCAACTTGCTCTTTACCTTTTGCGTTTATCCAATATTTTAAATTGTTTGAAAATATTTCTCTTTGAATTTTTTCTTCTTCTTTATCAATATTCATATCACATCACCTTTGTAATAAGAATACATCATTAATTCCTAAAAGTCAACAAAAATGAAACGAAAATGAAAAAAAGTTAACTTTTGGTATTGACACGATTGTTAACTTGTGGTAAACTTAGACTGTAAAAATTTAAGGAAGGAGTGGGATAATGAACAATGATAATGTGTTTAAAATCAGTCTTAAAGCAGCGAGAGTAAATGCGAATTTATCACAGGAACAATTAGCAAAGATACTCGGAGTTAGCAAGACTACTGTTAATAAGTGGGAAAATGCCAAAACATCCATAAGTGCTTCACAGTTTCAAAAGTTATCTGCTTTAGCAGGAGTTCCGCAAGATTATATTTTTTGCCCGGTAGTTAACTAAAAGTTAACGTATCCAAATCCAACAAAGGCAGGTGAGAATATGGAAAACGAAGAATTAGTAATCAACACAGTTGATGAAGCACTTGGAGCAATACAAGCAATTGAGCGTTTTATGATGAAGCACCAAAGAGAGCATTGTAAAAGAAAAGAGTATCTTGATATTTGTGGTGATTTGGCATCAGCAAAGTGGGAAATTGCCAAGTATTGTCGTGATAATTAAAACAATATAAAAATATCGGCTGAAGCAGTCGTCAGCAGAATAAAATAACCAACCCTTAGTTAAGCAGCAGGGGAAAGCGTAAAGCAACTTCATCAACAATGATTTTATGTAGCTGTGTTTTACCCCTTTACCATAATTTTTGCTCCGAATATACATTAATTACACACAGCACCTCTGCTGTTTAATTAAGGGTTGGTTATAGGACAAAACTGCAAAGCAATATGTTTGAAAGGAGGGGATGATTGTATGGCAGAACTTAAAGTATCATTTTATCTTATAAAAGATGGAGAAATCAAGAAAATTGATAAGTTGTCAGATGAAGATATCAAGATAATGTCTGAACGAGGCAGCAGGGTAATGAGTGAATATTTCACCCAGCATCCCCAAGAGTTTTTAAAGTTAGGACGTGCATGCAAAGCATAGGGAGATAAAAATGAAACCAATCAAATACATAATACAAGCAGCAGGCTTTATGGCAATGCTTTTTGGATGCTGTTTAACAGTACCGGGAGATGATAAGTGGTACATACCGATGTTAATTGAGTTGGGCGGAGTAGCTCTTATGGGCACAGCAGTATTGATGAATCATCTGCAGCGTATGAGAACGTTAAAGTCGGACAAGCCTGTTGTAAAAATACAAAATTGCGATTATGCAGGTGAGTTTGAAAAGCTGTATAACAAAAAAATAATTGATGAAATATGGCAATAAAAAAACAGCCGACGAAAACCGCCGACTGCAATGAGCATCTATGTGATAACTCAAACCCACAATTAAAGAGTATCACATAGATTTGCTTTTGTCAAGAAAGGAATTTTGTGTATGAAAATAACGATAGGTGAAAACGATATCTGCAATACCTGTAAGTATAAACATCCACTGATTAGTATAACTGCAGGGTGTCAACTAACTGAGAAAGATTGCCCTGCTGAGTACAGTGACGTGTTCCTTGATGATACAAGGAATATATCAGATTGCAGATGTTACACCGCTAAAAAAACAAGAGCTAAATCAAAGATTTTTGTAAAACCGACCGTTGAAGAAATTGCAGAATATGTCGACGAAAAAGGATATGAATATACGAATCCGCAGGCGTTTTATGATTATTATGAATCTGTTAATTGGTACAGAGGAAAAACAAAAATTACCTGTTGGAAAAAAGCAGTTTCAGGTTGGAATGAGCGCCAGAAAGGTTGGCATACCGAGAAAATTGCAAAAGAAAAGAAGGACAAGTTGCAGTCCAAACCCTCGTACGATATGGAAGAAATCAAAAAAAGAGCTATGGAGAATACGGAAATATGAGCAATATTACAGAAACAAGCGAGCAGCAGGCAGTTATTGATTGGTGCGAGTGGAATGTCGGAAAATATCCCGAGCTTGATTTAATTTATCATATTCCCAATGAGGGCAAACGCAGCCTTGTTAAAGGTGCAGAGCTGAAGAGTATTGGTCTTAAATCAGGAGTTCCTGATTTGTGTTTGCCTGTTGCAAGAGGCAGCTATCATGCGTTGTATATTGAAATGAAAAAGAATCAAAAATGCAAGGCAACTAAAGACCAAAAGGAATGGCTCGCTAAGCTTAATGAGCAAAACAATCTTGCTGTAATATGCTACTCAGCCGACGAGGCAATAAATGTATTGCAGAGGTATCTGAATTTAAGGAATGAGGTGTGAAGTTATGACACCTGAAGAGGTAAATGTTGCTTTTAAAAAGCAACTCCTTGTCACAATAAAGAAAAGTAAACACAGGGATGATATTAGCGGCGGCGTGTATAAGATTTGTGAATTCGGGATGTGGTATAACCGCAATACAAAATCATTTGATCATTTCGTTGTGCTTGTTGATCCTGAAATCAACAGAACAACATATCATTTGCCGATAAACAGAATCCAGCCGATGCCCGGATACGAACTGGTTATTAAGCAGTTTTTAGAAAATAAATCAAAATCGATATCAGAAAGAGTGAATAAAGGTATATGACAGAATTAATTCAAAAAGCAATTAAAAAAATTGACGGTGAGGCAGACAAAATCGATAACAACTATGTAACCTCACTTGTTTCAAAAATCATTGACGAATATCTTGTTAATGATGAAAATGCAGAAAAAGTTTTAAATCAAAACAAAACTTTGCAAGGTTGTCTCAATTCAATATTTGAGAATGCCAAAAAAGATGGTGTTGCTAAAATATCTGAAAACAGAGCATTTGTCGGTGGAAACGATGATGATTTGTGGAAATGGATAGTTGATCATTACGGTTTTGCAGTCGACTGCAAGGAAAACAAGGTCATTGATTTGTTTGACTTTATTTAAGGGGTGAGTGTTGTGTATTGTTACGGAAAAACTCAAAATAAGCTTTTTAATATGGTCAAACCGTTAGGCGAAAAGATAGAAGAAGAAATTGATGAAACCTTTTTCTATTCTCAGTATTTATTCAAACAGAAAATTGATGGTAATTATTACGGCTATTGTACATGCTGCAATCAGGAATATATACTGAGTGGTGCAGAGTGTGAAGGTTTTACGGTAAGAGAATCTGATGAACTATTACATAAAAAACATAACGAACACGGCCATTGTTCAAAGTGCGGCAGACCTGTGCAGGTTAAGGATGCATGGAGAGGAAGGGGAAAGGTTCTTGATAAGAATTATGCAGCGGTTTTTCAGAAGTTAAGAAATGGCACTATTGTTCTTCGCACGTTTTGTGTACGGCGTGATTATAGAGGTGATTATAAAAATGTAAAGACCGAGTATAGTGAACACTACAGAATCTTTTATAAACCGGGCGAGGTGTATGCTTTCAAAAGAGAAAATGCTACATATTTCTGGATGCAAGAAGAGGAATTCTTCAGAGAGGAAAGATTGGCGTATGCAACATTCAGAAGTATGAGAGATATACCTGTAACACTAAGATATCCGACCGGATGTAATATGATGGGTTTCTATATGGGCTATATACCTACCGATGCAACATTTTTCAATACAGAAGTTGTTGAAAAAAGTAAGCATTTTAAATATTCAATGTTCAATTATTACGTTGATTATGGCAATGAATATCTAACATACAGATATTTGAATTTTTATTGTAAACATCCTGTGCTCTGTGAAAGGCTTATAAAAGAAGGATTTGAAGGTTTGTTGGCAGCAGTTCTGCGTAGACAAATAGAAAGAGGCTTGAATTATAAGGCTGATACAATCAGTGGATTTCTCAAATGTAAAAATAAACAGGAACTGAATGCACTAAAGAATTTGCTTGATAAGGTGGATGCAGGCTCAATAGGAAGATTAGTTAATTGTTATTTAGAGTTAAACAAGAATAGTATTCCGATAACTGAAAAATGAATTAAGTTTGTTGATCATAATTTTTATTCTTTTGAAAATATCGATACTTTTTTAGCACAGTATCATATAGAAAAATCTGTCACAGAGCTTATAGATTACCTTGTTAGGCAAAATACAGGCTTGACCGAATACAAGGACTATATAGGTTGGATATACAAATATGATATGCCAAAAGATAAAAAGACAATATATCCGAGATGTTTGAAAAAACAGCATGATTATATGATGGAATATGACAAGCAAATGGCGCCGAAGGTTGAGGCTGAAATTAAAAGAAAGAAAATGCAGAATTTCAAAAAGAATATTCTGCCGTTCCTGCAGAGTATTTATGAATTTTCAAACGATTCATTCATGATCAGACCTTTTAAATCTTCTAAGGAAATGAAACGTGAAGGACAAATTCAAAGTATATGTGTCGGAGGAAATAGTTATGTCGATAAGCATATCGAAGGCAGAGGGATAATTTGCTGCCTGAGAAAAATCAGTGATCCGAATGCACCGTATTGTACAGTTGAAATAACCAGCAGTGGACAATTAGTCCAAGCAAGAATGAAATATAATAATTCGGCACCTGAGGATGTAAAAGCATTTCTTGATGAATGGAAAAAATATTATACAAAGAAATTAAACCAAACGGTTAAGAAAGAGGTAGCGTAATGAATAATTTAACAACGACCAGCAAAGAAAAAGCGTTTTTAATACACAACAGAATTCTTGCAAATGGACAAATTATTTCAAATGCACTTTTAGATATGTGCAGAGATCTCAAAACGATGCGTGATGATAATTTGTTTACCGAACTCGGTTATGATACATTTGAGGATTATTCCGAAAAGGCTTGCGGAATAAAGCAGAGACAAGCCTATTCCTACATAGCGGCTTATGAGAAATTAGGTGAAAACTATCTCGAAAATAATGCTCATCTTGGCATCACCAAGCTTGAGTTTATTTCGCAGATATCATCATTTGAAAGAGATGAATTCCTCGAGGAAAACGATGTTGTGGATTTATCAACCCGAGAATTGAAAAAGCAGGTTGAAGAATTCAAGAGCAGAACTGAGCAGCTTACCTTTGACCTTGAAAATGTTAATAAGGAAAACCAGGAACTTACCCGTCAGATTAAGGATATGCAGGACAGTATGGAGGATACTCAGCTGACGGATGTAGTTGCAACGGTAGAGCCGGATTCTGAAATAATACAGCAGGCGGTTGATCAAGCCGTTAAGCAGGAACGTGAGGCTAATGCAGAGAAAATTGAAAAGCTCCAAAATCAGCTTAAAAACGAAAAAGATAAAAACAAAATCCTTTCCGACAGCAAGGATAAGGAAATCAAAGAGGCTAAAAAACAGGCCACTGAAAAAGCCAACAAAAGGAT
>JAIDVA010000068.1:5730-9314 GCA_029059925.1 Eubacterium sp.
AAGGATTGATGAATTGACGGCGAAAAATAAAGCAGTCGACGAAAAATTGCAGCAGGCTCTAAAAGCAGCAAAGGCTGCCAATGCCGATGAGGACATAACAGCAATAAGATTCTTATTTACCAATTTGCAGTCGACTGCAAACGAAATTAAGACGCATCTTGATAAAGTTGCCTCAAGAGATTCCGAACAGGCGAAGAAATTATCAAACGTAATGAAAAGCACTCTTGATTCAATTGCCGAGAGTTTATAGTTGTGTGTTTTTAGTGAATGAAAATCAGTTGCAGCTGAGAGGAGGAAAAGTATGACTTGTAAAGATTGTATTCATTATGACGTTTGCAAATATAAATTTCATCATCTGAATGAAAGTCATTACATATTGGATTCTAAAAATATTGAGATTGTATGTAAATCATTCAAAGACAAATCAAAATACATAGAACTGCCGTGTAAGGTTGGTGATACGATTTATAAACTGTTGCCTATCATAGATAATTTAGGATATTGTACTGGCGAATATTTTGTTTGCGATAAATACTTTTTAGAAGAAATTTCTATTCAGTATGGTGCTGATACAACATATATAGACAACAATGGTAACCGCTATCTTGTTGAAGATTTCGGCAAAACCGTATTTCTCACCAAATCCGAAGCAGAACAGAAATTAAAGGAGTTGAAAGAAAACGCTAAGACTGATTGATGCTAATGAGGCATTAGAGATTATTGATAATTACAAAAAATCTATATCTATAACCGCTAAAACAGAGCCTGTTATTTCTGCTATCGAGGATATAGTGAGGTTTATCTGTCCTGCCATAGATGCCGAGCCTGTTGTATATCAACCTATGAGTAAAGATTTTGCAAGGCAGATAACAAAAGGAATAGCAAATCGCTTATCTGAATTGCAATTAGATTTACCTTCAGTAATTTATGAGGATATTGAAAGTAATTTGCTTAAAGGTAAATTTGCAGATGTAGAGTGTTTTGTTAAAAATTATCTTGCCAATAACGGAGCAAAAATGGATGAGGTGCAGGAATGAACGCAATCTTAAAATATCCGGGAGGAAAATGGCGGATAGCAGATTGGATAATATCATACTTTCCTGAACACAAAGTCTATTGTGAGCCATTCTTTGGCAGTGGTGCAGTGTTTTTCAATAAAACACCTTGTTATATCGAAGCTATTAACGATATGAATGGTGATATAGTTAATCTGTTCAGAGTGTGCAGAGATTACCCGGAGGAGCTTGCAAAGGCAATAAATATCACCCCATTTGCAAGGGATGAATTTATCAGCTGTAATGCTCCTTCAGATAATCCGATTGAACAAGCAAGAAGAACGATAGTTCGTTATCACCAATCTTTTGGAACAAGCAACAGCAGTAAAAACAGTTGGCGAAATGTTCAGACTTATGGTGGACCTCGCTGTGCGACAATGTGGAATTGCTTGCCTGATATTATTGTTAATTGCTGTGAACGATTGAAAGAGGCACAAATTGAAAATACCGATGCACTGACTTTAATTGAACGATACAACGATGAAAATACATTAATTTATTTAGATCCGCCGTATCTGCAGAGTCTACGCAAAAAGAATATGTATAAATGTGAAATGACAGACGAACAGCATATTGAAATGCTTAAACTAATTAAGAAAAGCAAATCAAAAATTATTTTAAGCGGATATGATAATGAATTGTATAATTCAGAACTGTTCAATTGGGTTACGGCCGAGAAGGAGACAACAGCACAGATGGGATTACATAGAACAGAAAAGCTGTGGATGAATTTTGAATTGAATTTATTTCAGCTGTAAGGAGCGGTAATGTGTACCCATATCACAACACAATCAAGAAAAGAATAAGAAACGGCGAGCTGATAGGTTATGCGTTTGTAGAGCATTACAAAAATATCGGTGAGTGCTTGTTGCTTACTTTTAACACACCACCGTTTGAAAGACCAATCCGACCGCATAAATATCACGAGTATGTTGACATTCTTGCTGATTGGAAAAGAGATAAGGAGGCAGACAATGAGTAAATCAATGACAACTGAAGAGGCAATCAGAATATTAGACCCTGACTGCAAGGAAGTATGGCAGGGCGGTTTAGGTGTGGATGCTTGCCGAGTGGCAGTTAAAGCACTTGAATATCGAATACCGAAAAAGCCTGATTATGAGGGTGACGGATATGATGAAAACGGCAATCTAATATACGATACTTGGATATGTCCGAATTGTGGTAAGTATTATGAAGTAGATTATGATGATTATGATTTTTGTCCTGACTGCGGACAGGCTTTAGATCGGAGTGATGAAGAATGACGAATATAGAAAAATTAATTCAACTTGCAAAAGAAAATCCAAATTTACCTATTATTCCTATGGTTGGTACAGATGTTGTTGCAAGTGATGAGTACAGTTATTGGCTTGCTTCATTCGGAGAAGTTGAACTTGGTCGGTATTATGTTTCTGATGAAAGAGTAATTTTAGACTTAGATGATTTGACTGAAGAAATCCTCGATGAACACTGTTGTGATGATGAGTGGGAAAATTTATCTGATGAAGAACAAGTGAAAAAGGCTGAAAATATTGCCAAAAAGAAAATGAAATCGGCAATTATTGTTTATATTGATACACCAAAGGAGTGAAACAATGAAATCAATATTACAAAGCATCCAGCCACAGTATTGTGAGCTGATAGCAGCAGGAAAGAAAACAATAGAGGTCAGGAAAACAAGACCAAAACTTGATGCGCCTTTTAAGGTGTACATATATTGCACGAGAGGTGGAACGGTTGCAAATGGTTTTGGCGGAGCATCAGAGGCATTAAGACACCCGTTGTGGAGATTAAGAAATGACACAGTTGTTAATTATCTTGATGTTAATACTATGGACTGTTTTCAATGTGAATTGCTTAATGGCAAAGTAATCGGCGAGTATGTTTGTGATGAAATTATTGAATGGACCGAAGATATGTGTCCTCCAGTTCCGTTATCAACAATTTGTTTATCTTATAGTGAAATCAGAAAATATGGCGGTGATAAAACATTATATCTTTGGCACATATCAGACCTAAAGATATATGACAAGCCGAAAGAGTTGAGTGAGTTTTGTAAACCTTGTAAGTGCCTTGATGAATACGAGGGTGAGGTATATTGCGATTGTTTGAATTGTGAGGATGCTGGAGATAGTGATTACGGTATTATTGCTTGTGATAGAACTTTAAAACGCCCACCGCAATCGTGGTGCTATGTTGAGGAGGTATAAATGAAACGACAATGCATAAACTGCAAGCACTTACGTAAGGATTGGCAGCATAACCCTTGTAAGAAATGTTGCAATGCAGGAATGAAAAGACCTAACTTTGAGGAAAAGGATGTGAAGAATGAGCAGAATGACACTTGAAAGACTTGAGCAATACAGAACAATCAAAAGGCAGATTGAACTGCATGACAGCGGTGACGATATATCATTTTTTAGTGCCGTTGACACCTCAAAGCCAGCAGGTGATTATAAAAAGTTGGTTTATTAGTTAGCAGCTGTGGTGCTGAATATAGCAGTCACATTCTGATTGCTATATATAATG
>JAIDVA010000069.1 GCA_029059925.1 Eubacterium sp.
TTAACACTATCTGCCTCATCTGTAAACTGAGGAGCAGACACACCGCCTTCTTTTATAATAGAAAGCTTTCTATATTCTCCATTTTCACTTTGAACAAACCTTCCATTTTCGTATGTGTACATTTGTTCATCAGGTGATTTTGTATTCAAAATCTCATCTTGATTTTTCCAACTTGTATCCACTTCAGAATCAGTTAAATTCGTCTGAATCTGTGTTAAATAAATATAGCTGTCTTTTGCTCTGTTATCTGCCATCGGAATATCTTCATTCAAGCTTAACGGCATCAACGGCTCAGGAAGAATACCGTTTTGGTCAGCTATGCCACCCATGTTTTCGGAATATGTACCGAGCCACTGCTCGAGCAGCATAAATCTTATGTAAGCATAGCTTTCGCCTTTATAATATATATCAACAATAATCGGCAAAGACTCATTAGATTTAAAGCCTGAAGCATTTTCTATTGTAATTATTCCATCTTTAACGTCGTATAAATCTCCTGTTTCACTGTTTTGTGCAACAATTTTAACATCAAAGGTATCATGTGAAGCAACAATATCATGTCCATCATCAATGAAATATCTTGCTGCTAAAAAGCCTGATAGTGCAACTACGGCAATAATCAGAATAATCACTAAAGAAAATATTGACTTGGATTTGTCTGATTTCATTTCATTATTCTTCATTGAAGGCACCTCCTACTTCTGTAAAACATCAAGTTCCAAATGCTCTTTCAAATAAACAGTTTTTCCAAAGGAATTTTCATTATTGACAGCCGCGTTTTCTCTCCACACCAAAACTGTTAAAAATCTGGACTCCCCGGGTTTTAGATCATATGACCAATTTTCAAGATTTTGACTGCAAACACTATCTACGTTTGTTTTTATATCCGAAATTGAACTGTTTTTATCTAAATTTTCATCAAGTGTATTCTGAATTTCTGTTTGAAACCTATCCTGGACATCATAATCGAATACATAAATAAAAATATCATCACTATCAACAGTGCCGTCATTATGGTTATGATTATCTGAAGTAACTTTATCAATTAACTTGGCACCTATTTTAACAGTTTGATTACCAAGATTTGTTATCATAAGACGCCTGTCAACAACAGCTGCATTAAAATTAACATCATCATAAAGCCTTGTTGTTGCAGGTATTTCAATATCCCAATTCGGAGTCTGCATTGTATCCAAATCCAAAACCTGAATATTGAAGTCCGCAAGATTTGCGTTTTCCTTATGCTTCTCATTTGATATATAACGTGCAAAGGATAAGCCAAGCAATCCAATACAAATAATTATGGCAAGTACAATAAGAAGACTACTTCTATTCTTTTTATTGTTACTATTGATTTTTTCAGCCTTCATTATGTTACCTCCTTAATATATAATCCGCAATTAATCCAACTGAATTATTTCGAATGAGAATTCCAAAGATTCCTGATTAGCAAACCCTTCAGGTGCATCCACTTCGTTATTATCGCTATCGATCCATGTTATTCTTTGTGATGCACATAACAACGTGTCCATATAAGACTGATCGCCTGAATAATCATCATAGGATTTCTGTGGCCAAGCACTTGTTATTTTCCACTCGCCAAGCTCTGATAAATCAGTGTTCGCTTCAATGGTACTATTAAACTCATTTTCAAACCACTGAACAATTTCCTCTTTAGTAATATTTTCAGCAGACTCAACTATAATCCATTCAGAATTTTCATCATCTCTGTGATAAATGTTAAATCTAATTGGATGATAATCCTTCTCTGCATGAAAACAAAAGCGATAATGATCAGGATTATCTATTTCAATTGCACCATGATTATTTTCAGTAATAAACTGAATTGTATTTTCACCGTAATCAACATGATAATAACCTTGCGGCAAACAAACATCATTGCTTTCTAATTCACAGCCAATTGAAACTGCAACCTCCGGCTTGCCAGACAAAGAAAATATTAGTCCTTCTGATTCTGCCAGTCCCGGAAAAAGCTCTGTTTCTGGATTCATAACACTTCCTTGTGTTGTTATAACTACTCCGTACTTTGCAGTTCTGGAAAGGTCACCACTACTTGAAGCAACAGTAAATCTGGAAAAAATACCGCCGAGCAAATAAAGTGTTATTAAAACCAAATAAAACAGAACTGCCGCTGCTGTACATATTATATTTCGATTCTTTTTCACGGCAATCCTCCGTTCTAACTAAAATTTTAATTATCTTCTTGATTCAACTCATTTTTTAATTTTCTGATTTGTTCTTTTACACTATCAATCTCTTCATTATCAATTCGCTTTTCTTTTCTATAAGACAATTCAAACAAAAGAAATGCAATAGCAACCAAGAGAATTATTACGATTGGCTGTTTTATAAATCTAACAAGCACTCCTATTTTTGGAATAACCGCAACAACGGTCCCCTTAACCTGTTGAATGCTTATTGGATTATCGGCAACAGGATTCGCATCGCCCCAAGTCACAATAGTATCATCTTCTTTGGAGTAAATACGATGTGTTATCATCATTCCGTCAGCCTCATAAACAATAACATCACCAATCTGATAACTGCCGCCTTCACGAACTAAAACCATATCATCAACAGAAATACTCGGTTCCATACTTCCTGAAAGCACTACAGCAGCACCTATTCCAAAGGGCATTGGCAATTTGTTACCGGCAAGACTTCCTGCGTTCCAAATATATATACTTAATCCAAGCACAATACTTATAAATACAATAAGTGCATAACGAAAAAATCGGCTTATCTTTTTTTTATACTTGCTGTCCTGAGTATTATGCTGCATCTGCAGAATCCTCCTCTTTCTCACGACGCTTAAAGAAAATAAGCAAAATCATAACAAATAGAGAAGCAGCGGCAAGCACAGACCAAATTAAAATATTGAAATTATCGCCTGTTTTCGGTGGCTGTCCTGCGCCATTGTTAGTATCAGTATCGGCATCGACATCTGCAGAAGCAATAGTTTTGATTGCAATTGTAAGTGTAATATCCTCACCTTCGGCTAAATTTCCTATTTGAGTGTCAAACTCATCATTGCTTTCAAAAGGCCACTGCCAGCCTAATGTATAGGTTGTATGGTAACCGGCAGCAAGTGATGCAGAATCAGAAATATTATTCAAATCTAAAACAGACTGCCACTGATTCTCGCTGCCGACAAGATATCTGCCTGTATAGTCTTTAAGTTTAACTTGAACAGGAATAGATGTTATATTATCTGAAATATAAGCTTCAACAGACATAGTGTAATCAACTGCAGTATTTCCTGTATTATTAAGAACGAATGAATAGTCATTTGCTATACCCGGGGCAATAATTTTATCCCCATTCTGGGAAAGAGCAGTTACCACATTATCCCCATTCTGATATGACACTTTAAAAATATTTATTTCCGTGCTGCTTTCCCATGTTTGATCATTATCTGAAATATTGAAACCCGGGATATTGCTTCCTGTTGTTTCATAAGAATTACTGTTCGTATGAGCTTGTTCAACAGATGCTGACGAAACAGAAAGCAAATCAATATC
>JAIDVA010000007.1 GCA_029059925.1 Eubacterium sp.
CTGACTTCCCTGCAAAAAAGTACAGAACCTATAATCAGCGGAAACGTAAATGCAAAAGAGCTTGTAAATCAATCACATGAGGAATTGTTATGATAATTGTTTCAGTTTTTCCGAATTTACTAAATATCGGCGTTGAAGAGCTTTGCCACAGTGTTTTTAACGTCTTATCCGAGCTTAATGTCAATATATATGTAAGCGGTAAATATTCAAAAAACTTTAAAGGCTGTAATGTTTTGTTTGATGATGAAGAAAAAATAATGCGGCTCTGTGATTTTGCAATCGCAATCGGCGGTGATGGTACAACACTTAATGTTGCAAAACGTGCAGCAAAATATGATAAACCTGTGCTTGGAATTAATGCCGGAAGACTTGGATTTATGAGCGGGCTTGAGCAGGATGAGCTGGAGCTTTTGAAAAATGCAGTCTCAGGCGATTATGAAATTGACAAACGGATGATGCTTGAGGCTGATATAATAAAAAACGGTGAAATTATTTCAGTTCATCAATGCCTTAATGATGCTGTAATTTCACGTGGAGATTTTGCAAGACTTATTGATATCAGTGTTACCTGCAATAATCGTAATGTTTCCCACATGAGAGCTGACGGCATTATTATTTCTACTCCAACAGGTTCAACAGCATATTCAATGGCTGCAGGCGGTCCTGTTGTAAGTCCTGAGGCCGAATGTATTTTAGCAACACCAATCTGTCCACATTCCTTAATGGACAGAAGTATTATTTTTTCACCGGACAGAGAGCTCGTCGTTAAAGCGCATAATGATAAAATGGATATTCCTGTTCTCACCGTTGACGGGCAAGAGCTTATTGACCTTGACTATGATACAGAAGTAAGAATACGGGCTTCAAAAACAGTTACAAGACTTATTAAACTTAAGCCTGAAAATTTTTATGAAATACTTAATAAGAAAATTATTGAGAGGAGAGCCTGATGAAAAAAAGAAGACACGCTAAAATTTTAGAGCTTATCAATGCCAAGGATATTGAAACACAGGAAGAGCTGCAGGCATACTTATTTAAATGCGGCTTTGAGGTTACACAGGCTACAATCTCCCGTGATATAAAAGAGCTTCGCCTAGTTAAAGAGCTTTCCGAAAGAGGACGCTATATTTATTCAACAGGCAAAAAAGCAAGTAGTGATGCCGTAAGAAGAACAGGCGGCATTTTTTCCGAATCGATTGTCAGTGTTGAGCATGCTCTTAACACTGTTTGTATCAAATGTTTTCCCGGTATGGCAATGGCAGTTTGCACGGCTATTGAATCAATGGAATGGTCAGGTGTTGTCGGCGCAATATCAGGTGATGACACAATATTTGTTTTATGCAAAACAGAAGACTTTGCAAAAATTTTCACTATGAATATGGAGAAGATTTTAAATGCTAAAAACACTCGATATTGAAAATATTGCTGTAATTGAAAAAACAAGTGTTGATTTTTCTGAAGGACTTAACGTTCTTACAGGTGAAACCGGCGCCGGCAAATCAATAGTTGTCGACTCAATCAATGCAATTTTAGGTGAAAGAACTTCAAAAGAGCTTGTTCGTCATGGTGCGGAAAATGCTTTTGTCAGTGCATACTTTGAAGATATATCTGATAATGCAGTGGCTAAGCTCAATGAGCTTGGATTTGATGCAGAAGAGGATAATTCGCTGCTTATAACGAGAAAAATAAGTGCACTTGGCAAATCAAGCTGTAAAATTAACGGCAGGGCTGCAACTGTTACTATGCTCAGAGAATTAAGCAATGCACTTGTTAATATACATGGTCAGCACGACAGTCAGGCACTTTTGAATCCTGATTATCAATACAAATATATTGATATGCTTTTTGATGATTGTGCAGTTATTGAAGATTATAAAAATTCTTTCAAAAAGCTTATAGCTGTAAGACGCAAACTTAAATCATTAACAAGCAGTGAAAATGATAAGGAGCAGCAGTTAGAGCTTCTTGATTATCAAATTAATGAACTCGAACAGGCAGATATAAAAATCGGCGAATGGGAAGAGCTGACAAAGAGAAAACAGCTTATAAGCAAAAGCGAAGCAATTACAGCTGCTTTAAACAGTGCTTTACTTGCAATTAATGGCGATGATGAAGTAAATGGTGCGCAAACGCTTTTAAACAGCTGCTGCAATTCCTTATCTGCCTTTGACGAAACACTTAATATTACAGAGTCCCTCGAATCAGCAAATGACAGCATTGAAGCGGCTAAGGATAAAATAGAAAAGCTTTTTTCAAGTGTTGAATTCAATCCTGCTGAACTTGAGCAGATTGAGGAAAGACTTGATCTGTTATATGAATTTTCAAATAAATACGGTCAGACTGAAGAAGAAATGCTGTCCTATCTTGAAAATGCTAAAAAACAGCGAAATTCAATAATGTATGCAGATGAGGAGCTTGAAAGACTCAGTGCAGAATACGATGAGCTGCTGGACAAAACCATTTCGCTTGCACAAGACTTGTCAAATAAAAGAAAAGCTGTAGCCAAAGATTTTGAAATCAAGGTTAAAAGTGAACTTGAATTTTTGGATATGCCGAAGCTGCAGTTTGTTGTTGATTTTTCAAAGGGAAAGCTGTCTTCAGCAGGCTTTGATAAAATTGAATTTTTAATTTCTACAAATCCAGGTGAACCGCCAAAACCGCTTTCAAAAATAGCATCCGGCGGTGAGCTTTCAAGAATAATGCTTGCAATCAAAAATATATTGTCGTACAATGATACAATCGGAACATTGATAT
>JAIDVA010000070.1 GCA_029059925.1 Eubacterium sp.
TTTATTAACGGAGAAACAGTGAGCTATGCATTAGCTGCGCTCTTCTCTGTTTTTTTGCTTGTTGCAGTTAAGCAGATATTAAAAGTTTTTTTATCAGTGCCCGTGTCAGCATCTGTGTTAATTGCTTTCATAATTTCCGAAATTGTTTCTTTCCTGCTTGAAAAAAGATTTGTTTTCAGAAAAAATGTACTGTCTTCAGACATAAAACAGATTTTAATGTTCGTTTTCCGCGGGGCGGTGAATTTCGGATTTTACAAGCTGGCTGAAGCTACCTTTGGCAATACCCTTGATATGTCTGTTTCTTTTGTATGGTGTGTTGCAATTTCGACTGCATTTTTCTTTAACTATTTCTTTGACAGGATTCTTGTTTTTGATTGTGCTTATAATGCACAGAAAATCAAATATTCCAAAATATATATGTTGTTTTATGATAACAGATATGTTGCTTTATCTGCAGGTATTGCAGCACTATGTCTGGCTGTTATATTTATAATCTATTCTGTATTTCCTTTTGGTGATTATACGGTTATGCGAATGGACCTGTATCATCAGTATGGTCCGCTTTATGCAGAACTATATGAACGAGTTGTTAATCATCAGAGCTTTTTATATTCTTGGTTTTCAGGCGGCGGCAGCAGCTTTTTGGGCAATTATTTCAACTACCTTTCAAGTCCGCTTTCAGCATTGATTTTTCTTTTTGACAAAAAGGACATTTCCTTTGCTATTACCTTTATTGTAGCTGTAAAATGTATACTCAGTGCCTCTGCTTTTACTTATTATCTGAAAGCATCACAAAAAAAGTATAATGTGCTTTCATCAGTATTCGGAGTTGCATATGCTTTCAGTGCTTATTTTCTTGCATATTATTGGAATGTAATGTGGCTTGACGGTATGATTTTACTACCGATTATTGCTCTTGGTATTGAGAAAATTATAAACAACGGCAAAAGTGCAACTTATATCATTTCACTTGCCCTTTTGCTTGTTTCAAGCTATTATATGGGCTTTATGACCTGTATTTTTGCTGTGATTTATTTCATTGGTTATTTTGTTATTTCATCAAATTTCAATGATAAAATCGACAAGTATGCTAAATTCGAAAAAAAATATTCATTTAGAGAGCTTATGAATAATAAGTTCTTTAACCGAGGTGTAAGGTTTGCTGTAAGCAGTATAACGGCGGCAGCAGTCTGTGCGGTTACGCTTATTCCGGTATTTATGCTTTTACGGTCAAGCTCTGCTACTTCGGATTCCTTCCCAAATTCATTCACCTCATATTTTAATGTTTTTGACTTTTTAACCTCGCATCTTGCAGGTCTTGAAACTACCATAAGAAGCAGCGGCGATGATGTATTGCCTAATGTTTATTCAGGCATGCTGGCAGTAATTTTACTTCCGTTGTTTGTAATCAATAAGGATATCCGCCTTAAGGAGAAGACAGCATATATTGTGATGCTTTTGCTCTTCTTCTTCAGCTTTAACAATAATTGTCTGAA
>JAIDVA010000071.1 GCA_029059925.1 Eubacterium sp.
AGGGTGAAATCAGCGAATATGTTGATGAAAATTATCCTGATATGACAAGAAGCACAGGCATTGTAGAGGCTATTCAGTTCTGGTGGGCAGCACTCACAAACAGCAAGAGCTATGAGCCGCCATGCAAGGTTTTACAGCTCCCGTACGGTGCACCATTCTCATACATCGGCATTAATATGGGAACTGCAACAATGGTAAACTATGCACATGATCACGATATGGCAATTCAGTTCTGGACAGTAAATGACGAGAACGATATGGAATACCTTATCAGCGTAGGTGCCGACTGTATTATGACAGACTATCCGGATAAGCTTTACAACGTAAAAAATAAATAAAAACCCAAATACTACCGACCGTCTCGGAACTCCACGTTCCAAGACGGTTGTTTTTTATTATGGTAAATTATTGTTTATATTAGGATGTTACACACCCTAATAATCCGTTTTTAATTCAGTAAATATTTTATATTTAATTTTACGTACCATTCTTTTGTGTCGCAAAAGAATGGTTCCAAGAAAACGAATCAGGGGGAAGGCATACGCCAATTCCCCCTAATAACCCCCTCTTTAATGTTGTGCCTTGCGTGCTCGCGCACACAGCGGCACAGGCAGCGTTATCTTTACTTTCGTAGGGGCGCACAGTGTGCGCCCGCCAACATTATCGTTGTGCCCACGGGCGAACAATGTTCGCCCCTACGGTTATACTCCAATCCAACGCTAAACAAAAAATACGTTTTCATTTCATCTCTGATAAAGATTTATATTCATTTGTAAATCCTAATACATATTCAGGAGATACATTATAAAATTTGCAAAGCTTCACTAAATCCTCAATTTTGTATTGTCTTTTTCCATGTTCATAATTTGATATCGTCGTCTGTTTAACACACAACACGTCTGCTATCTGAGCCTGTGTTATATCACTGTCTACTCTTAAATCTTTTAGTCTTTTTTTATAATCCATTGGTTTAGCATTGCTCATATTTTACACCTCAACCTATAATGTTTATTTTATTCTATATTTATAGTGCTGCGTTGACAAGTAACATATATAACGTTACTATAAATACAGTAACAAAATAAGGGCGGTATAATAACAACAATCTGTGAATATGGTAAAATAACAAAAGCTCCCGTATTGTTTTACACAATACGGGAGTTGTTTTATTGTTCTTTATTATGCTCTTTTGCCTGAGACATCAGCTTTAGGGTTTCGCGCAGGGTTTCAAGTGTTGATTCCTCAGGTGTCAGCTTAACAGCAATATATGGCCTTTTGCCCGCCGAAAGCGTCACCCTGCCCTTCATAAAGGCATTGAGGATTGCCGCGATTTTGATGTCAAGCTCGCTTGAATAGAACAGCAGCGAGCCGTTGCGCTGAATAACATCTGTAATATTCAGTCCGATTGCCATATTTCGTAAAAGCGCAATTTCGATAAGTCCCCACACAGCCGCAGGCGGTGCGCCGAATCTATCGGTCAATTCATCATAAACATCGTTTGCATCTGCATCATTTTTAATATTCGCAATTCGTTTATACATCGAAAGGCGCTGTGTGGTTGAGACAATATAAGTCTCAGGGATATGGGCATCAATCGCAAGGTCGATGAGACATTCTTTTTCCTCTGTCTCCTCTTCCTTAAGCTCGCCCTTTTCCATTGCAACAGCCTCTTCAAGCAGCTTGAGGTACATATCGTAGCCGACTGCCTCCATATGCCCATGCTGTCTGTTGCCGAGAAGTGAGCCTGCGCCGCGGATTTCAAGATCACGCATTGCGATTTTAAAGCCTGAACCAAACTCGGTATACTCACGTATTGCCTCGAGACGTTTCGTTGCAATGTCTGTAAGCTCCTTACCCCTGGTAAAAGTAAAGTATGCAAACGCACGTCTTGATGACCTGCCGACCCTGCCTCTTATCTGGTGCAGCTGAGCAAGTCCCATACGGTCAGCGTTTTCAATAATGAGTGTGTTGCAGTTCGGTACATCCACACCTGTTTCAATAATCGTTGTACAGACAAGAATATCAATCTCACCATTAATAAGCTGATTCCATACCGCTGAGAGCTGCTCCTCGGTCATCTTGCCGTGGCCTATACCGACATTCGCATCAGGCAGTGCTTTTTTAATCTGCATTGCCTTGTGCTCAATGGTTTCGGTATTATTATGGAGATAGTAGCACTGACCGCCGCGGTTAATCTCCCTCTCCATTGCCTCAATAACGATATCGTTATCATATTCAACAACATAGGTCTGCACAGGCTGACGCTCACCCGGAGCCTCCTCGAGCAGGCTCATATCACGAATACCGCTCATTGCCATATTAAGTGTACGCGGAATCGGTGTTGCTGAAAGCGTAAGCACATCAACACGCGGGAATTTTTCCTTGATTTTTTCTTTCTGTGCAACACCAAAACGCTGTTCCTCATCAACAATAAGCAAGCCTAAATCTTTGAAATTTATACTTTTTCCAAGCAGCTTATGCGTACCGATAAGCACATCCACGTTGCCCTCGCCAAGTCTTTTAAGAACTTCCTTTTGCTTTGACGGTGTAACAAAGCGTGAAATCATTTCAACATTAATCGGATATGGTTCAAAACGTTTCATCGCAGTCTGATAATGCTGCATAGCAAGCACGGTTGTGGGCACTAAAATTGCACACTGCTTACCCTCTGCAACACATTTGAACACTGCTCTGAGTGCAACCTCAGTTTTTCCGAAGCCAACATCACCGCAAAGCAATCTGTCCATCGGGGCAGTTTTTTCCATATCTCCCTTGATCTCTGCACTGCATCTGAGCTGATCATCGGTTTCGTCATATTCAAAACGCATCTCAAAGTCACGCTGCAGGTCGCTGTCCTCTAAAAACGCATGCCCCTTTGTGTTCATTCGCTTAGCATAAAGTGCAATAAGCTCCTTCGCCATATCCTTAACAGAGGAGCGCACCTTTGCCTTCGTCTTTTTCCATTCAGTTGAGCCAAGGCGGTTTACCTTAACACGTGAATCCTCTTTAGGACCGATATATTTTGATACTAAATCAAGCTGTGTTACAGGCACATAAAGCGTGTCGCCCTTGGCATAGCTTATTTTGATATAGTCCTTTTTAACCTTGTTTATCTCAAGTGCGTGGATGCCCTCAAAGATACCAATGCCATGGATATTATGAACAATATAATCACCCACACTAAGCTCATCAAGTGAATGGATTGCATTTTTTGACGAGGTCTTTTTATGCTTTTTCGTGCTCTGTGATGATTTGGAATGTGTAAGCAGAGCAAATTTTATCTGTGAAAACTGAAAGCCTGCAAGCATTGTACCCGTAATAACATTGATTGCCTTGGACTGGAACTTGGTCGGATATTTTTCAAAGAACACAGCATCATAGCCCATATCCCTGATATCCTCGGCAAGTGCCCTGCCTGCTCTTGCAGTACCCGCCATAATGCAAACGGTGTAGCCGCCCTTTACAAGACCGAAAAGCTCCTCCTTAAGCTGAGTGAGCGTTCCGCTCCACGCATTAAAGGTTTGTATTGTAAAGTTTGCAAGATGCCTTACAGGTGTATCAAAGCTGCCGCGCGGCAGCGAATCCATATATACAGCGTTATTTTTTTCATAAAAGGAAGTGAGCTCGGCAAAATCAAGGGCAAATTTATCCAGACCTTTACAAAGTGTACCATCCTCAACAAACCATTTTAAGTCCTCTAAATTCAGTCTCTCCTGCTTGGTGCACTTCTCCTTAACCCTTGCACTTTCAACAACAAACAGTCTGCCGCCAAAATAATCAAAAATACCATTCGAGTCATAGCAAAGCGGCAAATATTTATCAAGACAATTGAGCATCGCCCCGCTTTTAAGCTTTTCGCAATCATCATAGAGCTTTTCTCTCGCCTTAATTGCTTTGCCCTTAAGATTTTTTGCAACCTCTTCAATCTTTTTAATCAACTTATCCGTGCTGTCAAAAAGCACCTCATTTGCAGGCGTAATACGGATAACATCAAGCTTGTCACTTCGTCTTTGCGTGTAAATATCAAAGCTTGATATTGTGTCAACATTATCGCCCCACATTTCAATTCGTATCGGCTCGTCAAGATAAGGAGGAAAAATATCAATAATTCCGCCGCGCACAGCAAACTGGCTTGTACCGTCAACCTGCTCATATCTGACATAGCCTGCACGGGTCAGCTTTTCTTCAAGCATTTTCACATCAAGCTCGTCACCGACTGAAATGGAAAAGCTGCGCTCTTCAAGCACAGACGGCGGCATAGTATACTGACAAGCAGCATTTGCTGACATAACAACCGCCGAATAGTCACCCTTCAGAATACGTGAAAGCACACCGAGCCTGATATGCTCAAACTCACGGCTGAGACCTGCAACCTCAACAAAGGTCATTTCTCTTGACGGATAGAGCAGTACACCCTCCTGCAGCTGTGCAAGACTTTCCTGCACCTTAACAGCAGTTGCCTCGTCAGGCGTGATTACAAAAGCCTTTTCACCACTCTGGCATACTGAATGAATTAAAAAGCATTTTGCAACATCACTAAGACCGATAGCCCCAACAGGAGCATTAAGGGTATTGATGCTCTCGCTGAGGCTGATAAAATCATTACTTTTATTAAATTCTTCTGAAAAACAGGACATACCTTTTTGCCCCTTTATATTTTACTATATTTATGAATTATACAAATTCATTGCCTTATCAATTTCGTCATTAACAATAAGGCGGATTGCTTTTGTTGTGTTTTCGAGTGCTGATTTCAAATCAGACTCCTGCTCCTTAGGGAACTTCCCGAGCACCCACGCAGCAAGGTCATATTCGGGATTTGGCTTTTTTCCTACACCAACCTTAACTCTCGGAAAGCTTTCTGCACCAAGATGTGCAATAATACTCTTAATTCCGTTATGTCCTCCTGCCGAGCCCTTGCGCCTGATTCTTGTCTGACCGACATCAAGCGAAATATCATCATACACAATAATAATATTCTCACTCGGTATTTTATAGAATTTAGCAGCCTCTCCGATTGCCTCGCCGCTGTTGTTCATCATCGTCTGCGGCTTCATTACAAGACATCTTTTCCCGTTTATAGTCACATCACTTACAAGAGCATGGTGCTTAAGCCTTTTTATGTCAAAGCCCTCTTCAATCGCAAGCAAATCCATTGCAAGAAAGCCTGCGTTATGCCTTGTCATTTCATACTTTGCACCGGGATTGCCGAGTCCTGCAATGATATAATCATATGACGAGTCATTAAATTGTTTTTTCCTGTTCAGGAACATTTTCCTCTACCTCAACTGTTATCTTTATTTCCTCTGCACGCTTGCCATCTACCGACAGCACAAGTGCCGTAAGCTTATTGCATGTAAAGCTGTCATCAACCTGCGGTATTTTATCAGTATTTTTCATAATCCAGCCGTTTACAGTTGAAATATCCTTTTCAACCAAATTTATTTTGAAAAATTCATAAAAATCATCAATGGACATACTGCCCTGAACGATATATTCATTATCGCTTATCTGCTCGATATCGTTGAGCACCTCATCGTGCTCATCCCAGATTTCTCCAACAAGCTCCTCGAGTATATCCTCAAGCGTAACAATACCCTCTGTTCCGCCGAATTCATCAATAACAACAGCAAGATGCGTTTTGTTTTTTTGAAAAATTCTCAGCAGCTTTGATATTTTCGTATCAGGTGATACAGCAGGAACAGGTTTCAAAACCGTACGAAGGGATTTGAGATTACGCTTTCTTGCATTTTCAAAATCTCTGTGGTGAATAACACCAACAATATTGTCTATATCATCAATATAAACAGGCAGTCGGCTGAAGTTTGTTGAATTGAACACCTGCTCAATCTCATTGAGCGGTGCATATTTATCAACTGCCTCAACATCAACACGAGGCACTAAAATGTCGCCTACGTCAATATCGTCAAATTCAATTGATGAACGGATAAGCTCACTTTCATTTTCGTCAATCTCGCCGCCTGTGTGCGCCTCGTCAACATAGGTTTTGAGCTCTTCTTCTGTTATAGTGTCTGCCTTGCCTGTTTTGAAAACCTTGTTCATCAGCTTTTTCCAGCCGCGGAAAAAGAAATTGAGCGGTGTAAAAATTACAATAAAAAATCTGATTATCGGTGTGATTGCTATTGCAACCTGCTCTGCCTTTTCCTTGGCAAAGGTTTTTGGTGTAACCTCACCGAAAATCAGAACGACTATAGTCATAACAACTGTTGATACAGTAGCACCAAGATCGCTGTTATCACCCAAAAGACCGGTAAAAAATAATGTTGCAAGCGAGGTACAGGCAATATTAACTATATTATTACCTATTAATACTGTTGATAAAACAATATCATAGTCCTCTGCCAGAGCGAGTGTACGTTCAATTCGTTTGTTTGATCTGCCCTCACTTATCATCGTTTTCAGCTTAACACGGTTAAGTGATGAAAAAGAGGTTTCTGCCCCCGAGAAAAAGGAGCTTGCCAGCACCAGCACTATCATAGCACATAATATACCGGTATTCATAAAATAAAATTCCTTTCAAATTAATTAAATCATCAATTGCAAAAAAGCGTGCAGGGTGTACCTCTGCACGCTAATATTCTGTTTTTAACCGAATTATTCGGTCTTTTCAAACTCGCTGAAAAGTCTGTCCTCATCAGCAATTTCATAGTTATACATATTTTCGTCCTTAATATGGTTAGCAATAAACTTATCACGGTCGAAAAGCTCATCAGCCTTAACCTTCCAGGCCTTAGCAGCAGCAATCGTCTTGTCAAACAGAGCGTTTGCACTTTCAGGATTTTCCATCTCAGTTGAATAAGCACCTGTTTCGGCAACCATTTTACTGATAGCACCCGGATTATCCAGTACAGGACATGGACGAAGCATATTGTTGTTGAACGGCTGATTTTTCTTATAAGCCATAAAGAGCGGGCTCTTGAGTGCATCAAGCACAGAGCACTCTTTAATATTAACATTTGAATAGTGAACAAAAGCACAAGGCTCACAATCACCATTTGCATTGATATGGAAATAGTGACGTCCGCCGGCAATACAGCCCTGAACATACTCACCGTCATTCCAGAAATCCATTGCAAATATAGGCTTAGTATGTCTCCACTCATGCACCTTTTTATACATAAGTCCTCTCTGCTCAGGTGATACCATCAGATCGGTTACTGCACCATTACCTGTTGGCATATATGTAAAGAACCATGCAAACATTACACCCTGATCAATAAGCCAATCCATATATTCATCAGATGATAAAACATCTGTGTTTTTGCTTGTGTAGCAAAGTGATGCACCAAACGGAATTCCTCTGTCCTTAAGACGCTTCATTGCAGCAGTACATTTTTTGAAGGTACCATCGCCACGGCGGAAATCGTTATCCTCCTCATAGCCTTCAATCGAAAATGCAGGAAGGAAGTTGCCGACCTCACCGATTTCATCTGCAAAGCTGTCGTCAATAAGAGTTCCGTTCGTAAAGCTCATAAAAATACAATCCGGATTCTCACGGCACAGACGCATCAAATCAGCTCTTCTGATTGTAGGCTCACCGCCTGTGTAAAGGAACATATATGTTCCTAAATCCTTAGCCTGACTGATAATCCTTGCAAGGTCATCATATGAAAGCTGGCTGTTTTTGCCGTATTCTGCAGCCCAGCAGCCCTTACATCTAAGGTTGCATGCAGCTGTAGGGTCCATAAGAATTGCCCACGGAACATTACAGCCATGTTCCTCAATCGCTTTCATTCTCTTTGAATAGCTGTTGATTGCAACATTAAGTGCAGGCGGAACAAGCTTTTCAACAACATTGATATTTGTGTCGCAGATAAGCTTTTTAGCAAAAATCATCCAGTTATTATCAGGATTATCCAATACCTTATGGAGACCTGCATATGTACTTCTGTTAACCTTTTTAACATCTGCCATTTCAAGCAGATTTAAAATTTTTGGTGCATTATTAAAGAAATCCTTGCGAGCATATTTAATCGCATTCTTTATAGCAATTGTCATTGCTGTCTCTTTTATAGATTTCATAAAATTCTCTCTTAATCCTCTCTTCGCAGCTCTGCATAACCATACAAATCTTTTGCAGAGTGTCCCATTATCAGTTTTATGATAAATACCCTTTTCGATACAATAGAAAATATATTCCTTTTATTTGAAAATGTCAAGTTAAATTTTCTTAAGTATATCTTAAAAAGCTGTAGGCTAAAGTTTATATAGGTGTTCAAATGCCGGAAAATGTCTGTTTCAGGCGTTTGAATTCTGTTTGATTCACTGTGTTTTAAAATCTGATCTGGAATTTAAGACGATAGATTTTATCTGTTTTATTTTTATAAATGTCATTACAGTGAGCTCCCCAGCTGTCATAACCGCCAACACCCTGCTGCCTTGCAATAAGACGAACAACAGTCTTATCATACTCAGGCAAATCCTTTTTATGCCATGCGTTTTCAACCTCTTTAGGCAGATAGTGGCAGACATTGAGCTCCATCTGAGGCTCGGCAATTACCGAAAACACCTTTTTCTTACCTATGATAGCAGCATATCTTACACCTGTGCGGTTACCGCATTCCTGCGGTTTCAGATAATCAACCCACATATCGTTAACTGTTGTGTTATAAACACCGATTCTTGTACCGCTGCAGCGGTCAATATAATTTTCCTCAGGACCTCTGCCTAGATATGTCACGTCCTCAAAATCCTTAGGCAGCTCAAACAAAACGGATACCTCAGGAATTTCAGGAAGTGTATCATCAGGTGAGAACTGCAAATCAACCTCCATACCCTTTGATGTGATTGTATATACAACCACTGCCTTACATTCAGGCTGTGTACGGATGGTTGCGCCGCAGGTTACGATAACCTTTTTATCATTCTCTAAAATCTTATAATTCTGTATTGACCAGGTAGTATTATTGAAAATGCCAGGTGTATCGCCTGCATCTCTCCAGCAGCCGAGTCTTGAGCCTGCTCTGCTTCCCCTGTCATTATCCGTAAGTGCACGCCAGAAATTGAGACGCATCGGAGCCTGAAGCAGCTCCTCACCGCCAACCTTGATAGAATAAAGCTGATTACGTTCTCTTCGCTCAAAGCGAATATTAATATCATCAGATATAATTCTGAGTGAGCCATAGGTATCATTAACAATAAGAGGAGCATCTGTCTCAAGTTCATCATATGTGTTTTCAAACTCATTTATGACAAACTGCTCATATGCAACAACGTGACCTTCCTCACACCATGCTGTATCTTCCTTAATTCTGAATTCTAAATCCAGATAGCATTCCGTACCTGTTACTCTGCTGAGTTCAAGGTCAACAACCGTCTTTTCATTTGGTGCGACATCAACAACTGTTGCACCCTCGCACAAGATTCCTTTATCCGAGCTCTGCTTCCAATAAAGCTCAAACACATTAAGGTTAGTGAACATAAATTTGTTCTTTATTTCAATTATACCTCTTTGTGCATCAATGGCATTAAAATTAACATTTTGGTAAAGCTTTTTGATTTCCGCAAGCTTTGGTGTAGGCTTTCTGTCACCAAACAGAAGTCCGTTGCCGCAGAAATGGCCATCGTGCGGATTTTCGCCGAAGTCACCGCCGTAAGCAAGATATTCAATTCCATTTTCATCGGTAGTAAGGATGCTCTGGTCAACCCAATCCCATACAAAACCGCCCTGCAGGCAAGGGTACTTGTCCCAAAGTCTGGTATACTCATCTGTCGAACCGCAGGAATTACCCATTGCATGTGTGTATTCACAAAGAATAAACGGTCTCCCATCACGCTGCGTTAAAGCATATTCTTCACATTCCCAAGGCTTATAATACATCTTCGACATAACATCCGAAAGCTCTTTTTCATCAGGAGCACGGTGACATTCAAAATGAACAAAGCGTGTCTTATCATTATCCTTGAGATATTTATACATTTTCTTTGGTATTTCACCGCCAAGTGACTCGTTGCCCATTGACCAGCAAACCACAGAGGTTGCGTTTTTGTCACGGTTATAGGTTGCCTTGATACGCTCCATACAAGCCTTTTCCCATTCAGGACGTGAACCGGGAAGCTGAGGACAACCGATAATTGTTGACCAGCCTGTGCCGTGGGTCTCCATATTATTTTCATCGATAACATAAAGGCCGTATTCGTCGCAAAGCTCTAAAAATCTCGGACAGTTCGGATAATGAGAGGTGCGAACGGCATTCATATTTGCCTTTTTCATCATCTCAATATCATAACGCATTACCTCTTCGGTAATATATCTGCCTGTCTTACAGTCAAATTCATGTCTGTTTGTGCCCTTGAACACTACCCGCTGACCATTGATACGGATAATACCATCCTTAATTTCAATTGTTCTGAAGCCGATTTTCTGGCTGATGTATTCAATCGGAATACCATTATTTTTAAGAGTTAAAACAACTGTATAAAGATATGGATTTTCTGCGGACCACGGCTTAACATCGGTTACAATTGCCTTGAGTGTTGTTTTATGATCCTCATCAGCATACTCCGTTTTAAGTGCAACAGTGGTACCGTCAGCATCAATAATATCCATATCAATGCTGAGGCTTTCGTAAGTTCCGTTCGTTTTTACAAGCACTTGTACATAACCGTCACTAAGTGTTACATCAGGATGAGCATTTATAGTAAAATCTCTGATATACTCCCTCTCAGTTGTATAAATATAAACATCACGGAAAATACCACCGAGACGCCACATATCCTGACACTCAAGCCATGAACCTGTACACCAGCGATAAACCTCAACACCAATTGTGTTAGAGCCTTCAACAAGATATTTTGTAATATCAAATTCACTGCGGTGGAAAGTAGATTCGGAATAGCCTACCCTTTCACCGTTTATGTAAAGATAGAAAGCCGATTCCACACCCTCAAAACAGATAACAACTCTTTTTGAAAGCAATTTCTGGCTGACATTGATTTTTTTTACATAACAGCCGACAGGATTATGCTTTGTCGGTGCATTGGGCGGACAGATATCCTCGCTGCCCTCCCAAGGGTAACGAACGTTGCAGTATTGATTCTGGTCATAGCCCTGCATCTGCCATGAACAGGGAACGATAACAGTATCCCAATTATGTGAATCATAATACGGCTGGGCGAAATCAGTCGGCTTGTAGGCATAATTTTTGTAAAGCTTAAAGCGCCATTTGCCATTGAGCAGCTTACAGCGTGAGGATGCATAACGATCCGCTCTCTTAGCCTCCTCAAAGCTGTCATAAGGCATAAAGGTTGCATGCTGCGGAAGCTTGTTTACACCAACAATTTCAGGATTTGACTGCCACTCAGTATATCCGTCAATAAAATTTCTCTCCATAACATATCTCCAAAAACAAGTAAATATTATCTTCTGTGAATTTTTCCTTCCTGATAACCCTCCTGCTTCAGTGTTACGCCAAAGCTGCGCAAAAGGATAACCAAATCAAGCTTAAGCGACCAGTTATCGCAGTAAAGCTTATCATATTTCACCTTTTTCATAATTGAAATTTCATCTCGGCCATTAATCTGAGCCATACCTGTCAGACCGGGTCTGAATCGATATACACCATATTCAATTCTAAGTCTGTGTGCTCTCATTTCAGATGAAATAAGCGGTCTTGGTCCTACAAAGCTCATATCGCCCTTAAGAATATTCCATAGCTGCGGAAGCTCATCAAGGCTTGTTTTACGCAGAAATTTACCGATTTTTGTTATATACTGATCAGGATTTTCAAGCTGCCCTGTCGCAACATTCGTTGTATTATTTTTCATCGTCTGGAATTTGTAAATCTTAAACGGCTTT